>NZ_JBHVUQ010000061.1:0-40605 GCF_042884105.1 Streptomyces sp. NPDC058157 | reverse complement strand
GCCCCCCGCCCCGGGCCCACCCCGGGGGCGCCCGGGGCCGCCGGGGGGACCACGGGGGCCCCGGGCCGTCCACGAGGGCGGCCCGGGGCCGGCGCGTCGCGTCTTCGGGCCGGCCCTGCGCGGAGCCTCCCGGCTCCCGTCGGGGCCGCCCGGGCCGCCGGGGCCTGCCGGGGCGGGCGCGTCCGGGCGGCACGGGAGCCGCCGCTCCGGCGGGACCGTCACGGCTCGTGCCCCGAGGCCGGCGCTCCGGCGGGGCCGTCCCGGCTCGTGCCCTGCGGCCGCCGTTCCGGCGGGAGGGTGCTGGGCGGGGCCCTGCGGCTGTCGCTCAGGCAGGGGCGTGCCGGGTGGGGTGCTACAGCCGGCGTTCCAGCAGGACCGTTCCGCCCGCCTCGCCCACCAGGGCGAACCGCGACCCCGGATGCAGCCGCCCCGCGTACGCCAGCGGGTCCCCGACCCGGCCGTCGGCGTTGTCGAAGACCAGGTAGGCCGGGCGCACCCCGCGCGTGCCGCCGAGCCAGAAGACACGGCAGCGCGAGGTCAGCCGGGTCAGCGCCGGGTAGTCGGCCTCCACCGAGACCCCGTCCGGGATCCGCGCCAGCAGCCGTTCGAGCGCGACGGCCCGCGCCGGCTTCTCGTAGGCGGCCCGCTCCCCGAGCCGGGCCAGCGGCAGGCTGGTCGCGCTGAGCGCGAGCGCGGCCGCGAGCACGGCGCCGGGCAGCTGGTGGGCGTACGAGCGCAGCCACGGCCGGGGGCTGCGCCGCTCCCGGTCCAGGGCGTCGGCCAGCGCCAGCGTGACGACCGGCATCAGGACGGCGCTGTAGTGCCAGTCGGTGGACCAGTAGTTCGGGTCGGCGGCGGTGAACCGCCAGCCCAGCGTCGGCAGGGCCACCCACAGCAGCGGGGAGCGCAGGGCCAGCAGTCCGCTGGTGGGGATCAGCACCCAGGCCAGGGTGGTGAGCTTCGTGCCGAGGCCGTGCAGGGCGGTGCCGGGGCCGCCGGCCTTCTGCCAGTAGGTGTAGCCGTCGGCGGCGAAGGCGGGGATCACCACCGTGAACACGAGTGCGGCCGCCACCGCTCCGGCCGCGGCGACGCCGAGGGCGAGCCGCGCCGCCCGCCGGTCGGTGCGCCGGGCCCGCCAGGCGACGACGAGCGCCAGCGCCGCCAGCGTGAGCCCCTGGTCCTCCTTGACCAGCAGCAGCGGCAGCCCCCAGGTCAGCGCCGCCCGCCAGCGCCTGGCCAGCAGCGCCTCCAGGGCGAAGGCGATCAGCGGCACGGCGAAGCAGATCTCGTGGAAGTCGAACTCGACGGCCCGCTGGATCCCCCAGGACAGCCCGTACGCCGCCCCGAGCGCGAGCCCCCGTGCCGGGCCGAGGAGCCGCGTCGAGGCGCGGGTGACGGGCAGTGCCGACAGGGCGAACAGCGCCGCCTGCACCACCAGGAGGGTGACCGGGCCCGGGAAGATCCGGTAGAGCGGGGCGATCAGGGCGATGACGGGGCTGAAGTGGTCGCCGAGGACGAGGGTGCCCGGGCCCTTCAGGTCCACGACGGGTGCCTGGAGGTGGGCGTAGGCCCGGACGGCCTGCTCGAAGATGCCCAGGTCGTACGAGGCGTCCTCCATCCGCCGGTGGCGGGTCACGGAGAGCGTGGCGTAGGCGGCGAAGAGTGCGGCGGTCAGCGCGTAGGGCGCCCGGCGCCGGGCCCACGCGGCGGCCCGGACCCGTGGCGCGGGGCGTGCCGCGGCGGTGGTGGGCGCGGCCGGCGCCGTGCGGGGCGCGGTCGTGCCGGCGGACGGGCTTCCGGAGGTGGGCATCCGGACAGATTGTCATCCCGGCGCGGAAGCATTGCTTCCGCCCCCGGACCCGCCCCCGGACCCGCCCTGGCCCCGATCCCGCCCCGCCCCCGCCCCGCCCTGGCCCCGATCCCGCCCCGCCCCCGGACCCGCCCCCGCTCCGCACGGGACCCGCCCCCGCCCCGAATCCCGCGCGCGGCCGTCACACCCGCGGCATAGGGTGGAACCCCCGGCCCGTTCACGTGTCGGGTGCTTCGCGTTGCCCCGCCCGCCCCTCCACCGGATGGAAAGCCGCCTTCATGAGCCTGCACGGACTGCTCGACGCCGTCACCCGGGACCCCGCCCTCGCCGAGGCGGTCACCGCGGCCGGGGACGGCAACCGCATGCACGTGGACCTCGTCGGCCCGCCCGCCGCCCGGCCCTTCGCGATCGCCGCGCTGGCCCGCCGCACCGGGCGGACCGTGCTGGCCGTCACCGCCACCGGACGGGAGGCCGAGGACCTCGCCGCCGCGCTGCGCTCCCTGCTCCCGCCCGACGAGGTGGTGGACTACCCGTCCTGGGAGACCCTGCCGCACGAGCGCCTCAGCCCGCGCAGTGACACCGTCGGCCGCCGCATCGCCGTCCTGCGCCGCCTGGCCCACCCCAGCGCGGACGACCCGGCGGCGGGACCCGTGTCGGTGGTCGTGGCCCCCATCCGCTCCGTGCTCCAGCCGCAGGTCAAGGGGCTGGGCGACCTGGTGCCGGTGAGCCTGCGCCAGGGCGGGAGCGCCGACCTCGGCGCGGTCACCGAAGCCCTGGCGGCCGCCGCGTACGCGCGCGTCGAGCTGGTCGAGAAGCGCGGGGAGTTCGCCGTGCGCGGCGGCATCCTCGACGTGTTCCCGCCCACCGAGGAACACCCGCTGCGCGTGGAGTTCTGGGGCGACGAGGTCGAGGAGATCCGTTACTTCAAGGTCGCCGACCAGCGCTCCCTGGAGATCGCCGAGCACGGCCTGTGGGCCCCGCCCTGCCGCGAGCTGCTGCTGACCGACCAGGTGCGCGAGCGCGCCGCCGCCCTCGCCGAGGAACACCCCGAGCTCGGCGAACTGCTGAACAAGATCGCCGAGGGGATCGCCGTCGAGGGCATGGAGTCCCTCGCCCCGGTCCTCGTGGACGACATGGAGCTGCTCCTCGACGTCCTGCCGGCCGGCTCCATGGCCGTGGTCTGCGACCCCGAGCGGGTCCGCACCCGGGCCGCCGACCTGGTGGCGACCAGCCAGGAGTTCCTGATGGCCTCCTGGGCGGCCACCGCCGGCGGCGGCCAGGCCCCGATCGACGTCGGCGCGGCCTCGCTGCGCGGGATCGCCGACGTCCGCGACCACGCCCGTGAACTCGGCATGATGTGGTGGTCGGTCTCCCCCTTCGCCGCCGACGACCCGGCCCTGGGCTCCGACACCCTCAAGCTCGGCATGCACGCCCCCGAGGCCTACCGCGGCGACACCGCCCGCGCGCTCGCCGACACCAAGGGCTGGATCGCCGACGGCTGGCACACCGTCTACCTCACCGAGGGCCACGGCCCGGCCGCCCGCACCGTCGAGGTCCTCGGCGGCGAGGGCATCGCGGCCCGCCTGGAGGCCGACCTCGGGGCCCTGGAGCCCTCGATCGTCCACGTCTCCTGCGGCTCGCTCGACAACGGCTTCGTCGACCCGGCCCTCAAGCTGGCCGTCCTCACCGAGACCGACCTCACCGGCCAGCGCACCGCCACCAAGGACCTCGGCCGGATGCCCACCCGCCGCCGCAAGTCCATCGACCCCCTCACCCTGGAGGTCGGCGACTACATCGTGCACGAGCAGCACGGCGTGGGCCGCTACATCGAGATGGTGCAGCGCACCGTCCAGGGCGCCACCCGCGAGTACCTCCTCGTCGAGTACGCCCCCGCCAAGCGCGGCCAGCCCGGCGACCGCCTCTACATCCCCACCGACCAGCTGGAGCAGGTCACCAAGTACGTCGGCGGCGAGGCCCCGACCCTGCACCGGCTCGGCGGCGCCGACTGGACGAAGACCAAGGCGCGGGCGAAGAAGGCCGTCAAGGAGATCGCCGCCGACCTGATCAAGCTCTACAGCGCGCGCATGGCGGCCCCCGGCCACACCTTCGGCCCCGACACCCCCTGGCAGCGCGAGCTGGAGGACGCCTTCCCGTACGCGGAGACCCCCGACCAGCTCACCACCATCGCCGAGGTCAAGGAGGACATGGAGAAGTCCGTCCCCATGGACCGCCTGATCTGCGGCGACGTCGGCTACGGAAAGACGGAGATCGCGGTCCGCGCGGCCTTCAAGGCGGTGCAGGACGGCAAGCAGGTCGCCGTCCTCGTCCCCACGACCCTCCTCGTCCAGCAGCACTTCGGCACCTTCTCCGAGCGCTACAGCCAGTTCCCCGTCAACGTGAAGGCGCTCTCGCGCTTCCAGTCCGACACGGAGTCCAAGGCCACCCTGGAGGGCCTCAAGGAGGGCTCGGTCGACGTGGTCATCGGCACCCACCGCCTCTTCTCGCAGGAGACGAAGTTCAAGGACCTGGGCCTGGTCATCGTCGACGAGGAGCAGCGGTTCGGCGTCGAGCACAAGGAGCAGCTGAAGAAGCTCCGCGCCAACGTCGACGTCCTCACCATGTCCGCCACGCCCATCCCCCGCACCCTGGAGATGGCGGTCACCGGCATCCGCGAGATGTCCACCATCACCACCCCGCCGGAGGAGCGCCACCCCGTCCTCACCTTCGTCGGCCCGTACGAGGAGAAGCAGATCGGCGCCGCCATCCGGCGCGAGCTGCTGCGCGAGGGCCAGTGCTTCTACATCCACAACCGGGTCGAGTCCATCGACCGGGCGGCCGCGAAGCTCCGCGAGATCGTCCCCGAGGCGCGGATCGCCACGGCCCACGGCCAGATGTCCGAACAGGCCCTGGAACAGGTCGTGGTCGACTTCTGGGAGAAGAAGTTCGACGTCCTCGTCTCCACGACGATCGTCGAGTCCGGCATCGACATCTCCAACGCCAACACCCTGATCGTGGAGCGCGGCGACAACTTCGGCCTCTCCCAGCTGCACCAGCTGCGCGGCCGCGTCGGGCGGGGCCGCGAGCGCGGTTACGCCTACTTCCTGTACCCGCCGGAGAAGCCGCTGACGGAGACCGCGCACGAGCGGCTGGCCACCATCGCCCAGCACACCGAGATGGGCGCCGGCATGTACGTGGCGATGAAGGACCTGGAGATCCGCGGCGCGGGCAACCTGCTCGGCGGCGAGCAGTCCGGCCACATCGCGGGCGTCGGCTTCGACCTCTACATCCGCATGGTCGGCGAGGCCGTCGCGGACTACCGGGCCGCCGTCGAGGGCGGGGTGGAGGAGGAGCCGCCGCTGGAGGTCAAGATCGAGCTGCCGGTCGACGCGCACGTCCCGCACGACTACGCGCCGGGCGAGCGGCTGCGCCTGCAGGCCTACCGGGCGATCGCCTCGGCGACCTCGGAGGCCGACATCAAGGCGGTCCGCGAGGAACTCACCGACCGCTACGGCAAGCTGCCGGAGCCGGTGGAGAACCTGCTGCTGGTGGCGGGCCTGCGGATGCTGGCCCGGGCCTGCGGGGTCGGGGACATCACCCTGCAGGGCACCAACATCCGCTTCGGACCGGTGGAGCTGCGCGAATCCCAGGAACTGCGCCTCAAGCGCCTCTACCCCGGCACGGTCCTCAAGCCGGCCACCAGCCAGGTCCTGGTCCCCCGCCCGAAGACGGCCCGCGTCGGCGGCAAGCCGCTGGTCGGCCGCGAACTCCTGGCCTGGACGGGCGAGTTCCTCACCACGATCCTCGGCTCGTAGGGGCCCTCCCACGACGGACCGCCCACGCCCCGGCGCGGGCGGTCCGGGGACCCTTGCCTAGCATCACCGGGTGATCGTTCCGGCCGCCGCGCTCCACGCCCCCTCGTCCGCGGGCCTGCCCGCCCTGGTCCTGCGGCCCTGGCAGGAGGAGGACGTCCCCGCGCTGGTGGAGGCCTGCGCGGATCCGGCCATGCGGCGGTGGATCCACCACCGCGCCGACGACGAGGCCGAGGGCCTGCGCTGGCTGGCGGAGCAGCGGCGGGGCTGGACCTCGGGCGTACGCTTCGCCTTCGCGGTCCTGGAGGAGGGCGCCCCCGCACCGCGCCGCCTCCTGGGCAACGCCGTCCTCAAACTGCCGCGGCCGGACGCCCCTTCGGCGGAGGTCGGCTACTGGACCACCGCCCACGCCCGCGGCCGCGGCACCGCCACCCGCGCCCTGGACACCCTCACGGCCTGGGCCTTCGACACCTTCGCCGCCTCGGGCCTTGCACGCCTCGACCTCTTCCACCAATTGCCCAACGAGGCCTCCTGCCGCGTGGCCGAGAAGTCCGGGTACCCCCTCCACACCACCGTCCCGGCCTCCCCGCCGGCCTACCCCGCACCCGGCCACCTCCACGTCCGGCGGGCGGCCGCCCTTGACCTTGCCGTGCCCGCCCCTAGGACCGACTGCCGCTGAGGGCGGCGACTTCCACCCCGAGCTCCGCAGCGGTGGGCCGATCGGCCGGGTGGGAGAGGAGTACCTCGCGCAGGACGTCCTGGAGTGCGCGCCATCGGACGATGCCGGTCAAGGGGACTCCGTAGGCGATGACCGCACGGAGCCTGTCAGGGGTGACGGCGGTGCGGTCGATCCCGATCGCCGGGTAGTCGAGCGGCCACGCGCCGGTTGCAGAGGTCCACAGTGCGCCGGCCAGGGAGTAGACCTCGGCCTCGGCGGTGACGAAGAGGCGGTCGGCTCCGGCCGTGGCCTGAGCGGCGAGTTCGGGGGCGAGGAGATGGACCACCCCGCCCTTGAACGTGCCCGGGACTTCGAAGCCGTCGCGCCTGGCCCAGGCGAGGTCGATGAGCTTCACGCCGTTGTCGGTGTGCAGCGCGTGCGCTGCCTGGAGGTCGCCGTGCACCCACCCGGAGGCGTGGAGCTCGCCCACTGCCTGGCAGAAGGCGACGGCCGCTTCCCGGGCGCGACCCGGGCCGCGTCCTTGGCGTACTGGTTCGAACAGGGCATAGGTCGACGGGGCATCGAACCAGGGGGTGACCATCCAGCTGATCCCGTCCAGGAGTCCGGCGCCGAGAAGGTAGCCGTCCCAGTCGAGCTGCCGCAGGGCTTCGGCCTCCCGGGCGGTGGTGGCCGCGCCCGGGCCGGTACCGGTCTTCAGGGCGACCACGCCGTTGGGTCCGTCGGCCCTGAAGACCGACGAGCCGCGGCGGTCGCTGACGGCCGTGAGCTCGACCTGGCCGCCGCAGGCCGCATCGGCGGCCGCTACGGCCTCGCGGGGCGGGGGAGAGTGCTCGACCACGTCTTGATCTCCTTCCAGTCGTGGGACAGCCCGGCGAAGACGTCCCGGCCGTCGTCCTCCGCATCACGGATGACCTCCGCGAGTGCGGGGGTGCCGTCCAGGAAGTACGGGTCCCGTCGGCGAACGGCGGGGCGCATGGACAGAAACGTGAACGACGGTACGGGGAGGGGCACTCCGGAGCGGCTCGTCCCGGTCTCGCCGGTCCAGAACTTTCCGAACATCAGGCCCACCCCGACGTAGAGGTTCTTGAGCGCCCAGTGCGGCCAGTCGAGTTCGCCACGGCCGGCCCCCTCCACCACCAGGTTCTCGCACACGAGGTGTCCGGACGGGCCGCGTGACGACTTGCGTACGCGCTCGGCGGACTCCACGGCCACCGCGAACACCGCTGCCTCGACCTCCTCCTGCCCGGCGCCCGGCACGATCTCGTAGGCCGTCCAGAACGTCAGACCCCGCTCGACGGACGGGGCGAGGAAGGGGCAGAAGGTCGTGGTCGCGTCCACGTAGGCCTGTGCGGGGGCCGTCACCGAGCGGGGAGCGAGGATGCGCAGAGCCCCCACCCGCCAGGGTGAGGGCTCCATGCGCGCGGTGCTGGTCACTCCGTCGTCTCGGCCGGGCGGCCGGTGAACTCGGGCCCGCAGTTCCACGAGGCCGTCACGGTGCCGGTCTCCCGGTAGACGGCCAGCAGGGCCGTGTCGAGACGGCAGGCGGCGTCGGTGAACCAGATGTCCGGCAGAGGGCCGTACGCCTCTTCGTACACGGAGATCCAGGCGATGGGGCCGTGGCCGCCGGACTCGGCGTGGCTCACGAGCTCACCGGCGGTCCCGGCGCAGAGGGCGGGGTAGTCCCTGGCCTCCAGGGCCTGATGCCAGGCGGCGTCCACTGCGCCGGAGAACATCTCGGGTGCGGGCTCGCCCGCACGATGGCGAAGGCCGGCGACGGTGAGGAACCGGCCGAGCTCGGTCGTTGCGGTGTTCATGGTGGTGCTCCTTTCGGTCGGGTGTTGCGGGTATTGCGGGTTGCTAGCCCCGTTCGAGGCTGGACGGGTCCCTGACGATCCACTCCCGGCCGCCGCCCTCCGGGCGGACGAACACGGCGTTCGTCATCAGGACGTGGGTGGAGGGGTCGGTCCATTCGCCGATGAACTGCACGATTCCGCTCCGCTGCTCCAGCGGGTCGTTGACCTTGACCCCCTCGGACACCCATCCGGGCACGGTCTGGCGCTGGCGTGGGCGTGGGCGGACACCGCGTGCGGACGTCATGGGTCTCTCCTTCGCGCCGTACGTGTGCGGCCTCGCGTCGACGAACCCCCCTTTCGGGTTCTGTCCGTTTCCGCGTCTTGAACGTACGGTCGTCGCGGACGCGGTAGGACTGACCGGCAGTACGTGTTGGCGGACGGCGATGCTCTCGGGGAGCTGGATATGGCGGCCACACCGCCCGCACGTGGACGTGCGCACATCGGGGCAGTCGCGGGGTTCGTGCTGAGGCTGGCGCGGGAGAGTGTTCCGCGCACCCAGGTGTCCATGGCCGAGGCCTTGGGGGTGGACCTGGGGACGTTGCAGGGGTGGGAGTCCGGCCGCAGGCCGCTCGGGAACATGAAGGCAGCGGCCTTGTTGCACCTGCGGCGCAGGATCGGGGCGATGGGCGCGGACGCTGTGGTGCTCGGCCTGCTCGACCCGGCGATGGACGCCGACCAGATCATCGCTGCCGCCCTGGATCCGCCCGACGCGATCGGGCTGCACCCGCTCGCCTCGTGGGTGCACAACCGTGAGACCGCCCACATGCTCGCGTGGGCTCTGACCGGGGTGGCGCCGCCGGTCCTGGCCGGACGGGTTCCCGCGCCGCGCCGGGGACCGTCGGCCGCAGCACCCCTGCTGGGAGCAGGGGAGCGGATCCAGTTCTTCGACCACCTCCGGGCGTCGGCGGAGGCGGCCCGGCGGCCGGGGGGTGACGCTCTGCTCCACCGCCAGGCCCTCTATCTGGCCTCGTACGACCGCAGCCCCGGGGCGGTGTCATGGACGGCACACGCCCTGCACGCGGGACGGGGTTACCTCGCGCGCCGGGGCTGGTCGGAGCAGTGGGCACAGGCTCGCTCCACCGCTACGGCACTGGCCCGGCTCGGAGATCCTCAGCCGTTACTCGACTTCATCGAGCGCTCGCTGGCGGACGACGACGCGGCCGAGGCCGCGAACCTGAACTACTGGGCGTACTGGCTCGGTGGTGTGCGCCTGCCGCAGTCGGACGACGGGTTCATGCGGGACCGCGAGCTCACCGCCTGGGACCCGGTCACACTGCTGCGCGGGCTCACGTACGGGCTGCACGAGGCGCCCGGATACGTCGATCTCTACGCCCACACCCTGTGGGCCCTGCTGACGGCCAGGCCGTGGCTTCCGCAGGCTTCGGGGCGGTTGGTGCGCGATCTGGCGGAGCGTACCCAGATGCTCCTCGGTGGCGGAGGGATCTCCCAAAGGTCCCGTCGCGAGCTCGATGCCGTGTACTACGTTCTTCTTGATCGGACTTGAGACCGGAGGTCAGCGGATGGCGGACGAGACGGTGAACGCGCAGGGCACGGCCGGATTCATCTTCGAGATGGGCGTGCTGAAGAACGCCAAGCGCACCGGGTGGTGGTTCACCGGCAACAACAACCCCGAGTCGATCGCCGAACACAGCTTCCGCGTCGGTGTCATCGGCGCCGTGCTGGCCATGATGGAGGGGGTGGACCCGGCGAAGGTCGCGCTGATGTGCCTGTTCCACGACACGCAGGAGACCCGGATCGGCGACATCCCGCACATCGGCCGCCGCTACATCGACGCCGCGGCCAACCAGGCGGTCACCGCCGACCAGGTCTCGGCCGCGCACCCGGCCGTGCGGGCCGGGGTGCAGCGTGTGGTGGAGGAGTACGAAGCCAACGACACCCCCGAGGCGGTCGTCGCCAAGGACGCCGACAAGCTCGAGTGCCTCGTCCAGGCCATCGAGTACCGGGCTCAGGGCAACACCCTCGTCCAGGACTGGATCGACACGTCACTGAACAGCTTGAAGACCGCCTCCGCGCAAGCCCTCGCGGAGGCCGCGCTCACCATGTCGCCGCTGGAGTGGCGCAAGACGTTCCTCGGGTGAGCCGGTCCGGCGGGCGGGGTGTCAGATGGATTCGCCGGCCGGGCCGCCCAGTTTCGACATGTCGAGGACGTCGGCGTCCTTGGGGGAGGTCGTGTCCACCGGGACGTCGAAGGCCGAGAAGAGGGCCTCGCCCGTGGAGTCGCCCATGACCGTCGACTTCAGGACGTACGGCCTGCCCTGGGTGGCCACGTAGTCGGTCTGGGTGCCCTGCTTCGCCGGGGAGGTCACCGCCAGGGCCGGCTTGCCGTCGACCGTCGCCGGCTCGCCCCTGCGGGCGAGGGGGCTGGGGTGGTCGAAGCCGCTGGTCAGCTTGGACAGGTCGCAGCTGCCCGTCATCGGGGCGGCGCGGGGGTCCGAGGCGGGTATGCGGACCCAGCGCTCGGCGAGCATGGCGACGATCTGGTCCGTCTGCTTCTGCGGGGAGTGCTTCGTCTTCGCGACGGCCCGCCAGTAGGTCTCGTCACCCCGGAAGTGGACGGACTCCGAGGACTTGATGACGTCGAGCCGGCCCATGCCGTCCATCCGGATCTCGCCCTTGCAGTTGCCCTTGCGGTCGAGGGAGAGGTCCACCTTCATCGGCTTGCCGTCCTGCTGGACGGTGGCCGCCACCCGCATCGACTCGGCCTTGCGGGTGGCCTCGTAGGCCTCGGTGAGGATCTCCTGACCGGAGCGGGTGGGGGAGGCGGAAGGAGTGGGGGAGGCGGAGGGGGAGGAGGGGGGCGCGGTGCGCGCGGTGGCCGGGCCGCAGGCCGTCGGGCCGGCCAGCAGGGCCGCGGCGGCTGCGACGGCCGACGCCGCCCTGGACTTCGTACGGTTGCGCATTTCCGGTGACCCCCGTGGTGACGACGTGTTCGCGGCTTCCCCGTCGAGGGTAGGGCGCCCCACCGACACCGCTACCCGGTGGGGCCGGTAAGGGCCTGGTACTCGACGTGCCGGCCGTCCGGGCCGCTCTCCTCGTGCTTGAGGAGGTACGGCGCGGGGTCCAGGGAGACGTGGTCGGTGATCTCGACACCGCCGGGCCCCCGCGACACCAGCACCGCGGCCGGCCTGCCGCTGAGGCGGGTGTCCGGCCCCCGGCGCAGGCCCGTGCGTTCGGCCGGGAAGGTCCGGGCGGGGGAGCCGTCCGCGCACAGGGCGACGAGGTGGGCGGCGGCGGGATCGGCAGGCCGCAGGTCGATCCAGCCGTCCTCCGTGTCGGAGGATCGGGCGGACCGGTTCCCGAACGGGTCCTGGACGAAGCCGGCGTCGCCGCGCAGGGAGACCTTGGCGTCGTCCACGAGGATCTCGCCCGTCCCGGCGCCCTCGACCGTGACCTGCCCCCAGCAGCCGCCGTCGTCCCCGAAGTTCAGCCTGGCCGTGATCGCGCGTTCGCCGATCCGCCGCGAGACGACGGCGGCCTTGGAGTCCGCCCGCTCCGTCCGCTCGTACGCGGCACGCAGCACGGTGGCCGGATCCCGGTCCGCGAACGGATCGTGCGCCGCGGCGGCCGTGGGCGAGGGGTCCGGCCCCGCGCCGGCGGACAGCGGGCCGCAGGCGGCGGCGGTCGCGGACATGAGGACCGCACACAGGGCGGCCGTGAGCGTGGACGTGTGTCTGGGCGTGTGTGTGGGCGTGTGTGTGGGCGTGCCGGTGCGCATGACGGGTCCCCCCCCCCGGGATCGATCAGAAGGGGTGAGGCTAGCCGAGGGGGCAGGAGAGCCGGTGGAGGCGGACGGGGTACGGGCCCGGGGCGGGCGTGCTGCGACCCTGCAACGGTTGCGGCCATCCCCTCACCGGCGGCCGGAAACGCTGTATACGCTTCCAGCCGTCACCCTTTCCGCACGGCCCGTCAGGAGCAGCGATGCACGGCCCCGGCATCCCGCCGCAGCAAGGCCCCCACGGCCACCGGCCCTTGTCCGGGGCGGCGATGACGCTGCGCGTGCTGTTCACCGCGCTGCCCCTCCTGACCTGCGGGTTCTTCGCCTGGGGGTCGCTGCTGCGGATCGCCCTGCTCACTCGCAAGACCCGCGACTGGGTGCTGCTGGTGCTGGGCGGGGTGCTCTCGGTCGTCTGGATCGTCCTCATCGAGCTCGACCCGACCGAGGAGACCAACGGCTGGCAGGGCAACCTCGGCGCCGGTGGCTCGATCTTCACCGGTTTCGCCATCTGCGTGTACTACCTCGTCGCCGACATCAAGCACCACGAGGCGAAGGCCGCCGCCGCCCCGGCGGTGGGCGCCGCGCCCTGGTACCCGGCGCAGCAGGCCCCGTCCCCGTACAACCAGCCGCAGCAGCACCAGCCGCAGCCCCCGCAGCAGACCCGGCCCTCCTACGGCTACCCGCCCGTCCCGCCGCAGCAGACCCCGGCCCCCGGCACGCCCCCGCGCATCGGCCAGGTCCGCGCCGAACTCGACGAGCTGAGCGAACTCCTGCGCAAGCAGACCCCGCACACCCCGCCCCGTCCCCCGCAGCCCGGCGGCCCCTACCAGGACCCGAACAGCACGGCGGTCCAGGACCCGCAGCAGTGACCGGCGGCGAGCGGCTCATCGGCGAGCGCTACGAGCTCGCCACCGTCCTCGGCCAGGGCGGCATGGGCCAGGTGTGGACGGCCTACGACAAGCGGCTGGACCGCCGCGTCGCCGTCAAACTGCTGCGCCCCGACAAGGTGGCCGGCCCCGGCACCGTCGCCGAGGAGCTGCGCCTGCGCTTCGTGCGCGAGTGCCGGGTCACGGCACAGGTCGACCACCCCGGCCTGGTCACGGTGCACGACGCGGGCAGCGACGGCGACGAGCTGTACCTCGTCATGGGCTACGTCGAGGGCTCCGACCTCGCCGACCACCTCGCCGCCCACGACCCCTACCCCTGGCCGTGGGCGGTCGCGGTGGCCGCGCAGCTGTGCGGGGTGCTGTCCGCCGTGCACGCCGTGCCGATCGTCCACCGGGACCTCAAGCCCCGCAACGTGATGATCCGACCGGACGGGACCGTCCTCGTCCTGGACCTCGGTGTCGCCTCCGTGATGGACACCGACACCACCCGCCTCACCAGCACCGGCACCCCCATCGGCAGCCCCGCCTACATGGCGCCCGAGCAGGCCATGAGCGGCGCGGTCGGCCCGTACACCGACCTGTACGCCCTCGGCGTGCTGCTGTACGAACTCCTCAGCGGCAACGTCCCCTTCGCCGGGTCCACCGCCCTCGGCGTGCTGCACCGGCACCTGTACGAGCCGCCCGCCCCCGTACGCGACCGCCGCCCCGAGATCCCGCAGGAGCTGGAGGCGCTGCTGATGCGCCTCCTCGCCAAGGACCCGCAGGACCGCCCCGGTTCGGCGCAGGAGGTCTACGAGGCCCTCGCGCCGCTGCTCCCGGCCCCCGGCAGCCGCGCCCTCGCCGGCCCCCTCGACCCGACCCGGCCCTTCCTGCGCCCGCACGCCCCCTGGCCCGACCGGGCGGCCGCCGGCATCCCGCCGATGCCCACCGTCGCCCCGGCCCCGCCGCGCCCGGACATCCCCGGCGCGGTGGACGAGGCCCGCAAGCTGCTGGACGAGGGGCGGCTCACCCAGGCCGTGGACATCCTCGGCGGCATCCTCCCGGCGGCCGAGGCCGAGCACGGCGAGCACTCGCCCGTGGTGCGCAGCCTGCGCAAGCAGTACGCCGCCACGCTGATGGACGACGGCCAGTACCGCCGCGCCCTGCCCGAACTGCGCCGCCTCGCGGACGAGTTCCCGGCCGGGGATCCGCAGGCGCTGCGCTTCCGCTACGAGGCCGCCCAGTGCCTGGAGCAGCTCGGCGCGGCCGGGGCGGCCCTCGCCGAGTACCGTTCGCTGCTCCCGCTGTTCGAGAACCACTACGCCAACCCGGACCCGGGCCTGCCGCTGGAGGTCCGCCGCCGCATAGCGCACCTGCTGCTCTCCCTCGGCGACCGCGCCGCCGCCCACGACACCCTGGTCCGGCTCCTGTACGACGCGGACCGGGTGCACGGGCCCGCGCATCCCCTCCCGGTGGAGATCCGCCGGACCCTGCAGTGGCTGGGCCAGGTGCGCTGACGCCGGACCGCCCTCAGGCGCCCCGACCGCCCTCAGCGCCCGGACCGCCCTCAGGCGCCCCGACCGCCCTCAGCGCCCGGACCGCCCTCAGGCGCCCCGGCCCCGCAGCCCCGCCAGGAGTCCCGGGCGGCGCCTGAGCACCGCCAGCGCGGCCACCGCCAGGGCCGCGGCCCCCGCCAGTCCCGCGCCCGGGAGCAGCCCCGGCGGGGTGAAGGAGCAGTGCAGGGTGGTGGTGCGGCCGTCCAGGGGCACCGCCAGCAGCCCCAGCCGGGACCCGGCCGGGCGGCCCTCGCAGCTCCAGCCCGCGATCGCCGGCACCGCGACGACCGCCGTGCCCGTGCTGCCGGGCGGCAGGGTGGCGGTCAGGCCGGAGTCGGACACCCGCACCGAGGTGGCGGCCGAGGCGCGCAGGGCGGCCACCGCCGCCGTGAGCTTCGAGCGGTCCAGACAGCCCAGCGTCCACCGGTCGGGGGCCCGGCGGTCGAAGACGAGCTGCGAGGACGGGCCGTGCGAGCGGCCCAGCGGCTGGAGCGCCGCCCGGTTCTTCGGCTGGGTCCCGTTCATCCTGGCGGGCCGGCCGTCCGCGAGGCCGGCCGAGCCGCTGTACTGCGGCGCCCACAGGAACGGGTCGGTGCCCGACCGGCAGACCCCGGGCGCGACCGGCTCCTCGTAGACCTTCGCGCCCAGCAGCAGCTCCTGGTTGGCGAACGGGGACTCGCCGAACCCGGGCGGCGGCGGCCCGGCCGGCCGCACGGTGACCAGCGGCAGCGCTTCCGCCCGGACCACCTTCCCGTCCGCCCTCAGCCGCGCCCCCACCGAGAGCAGGGCGTCCGTCACCGGGTTGTCCAGGCTCTGGACGCTGCGCCCGCGCGAGGTCCAGCCCGCGCCCAGCGCCGCCATCGTGCGGGTGAACACGTCCGGGGTGTGGCTGCTGTAGTACTGGCCGCCCTCGCCGCCCAGCAGCAGCGGGTCGTTGCCGGACAGCGCGGGCCGGCCCGCGTCGGTGCGGTACGCCGGCCAGCCGTCGGCCCGTGCCAGGGCCCGCTCGCGGACGGTGTTGGTCCGCCCCCACGAGGGGTAGTCGTCCAGCCCGGCCAGCTTGCCCTTGTGCCCGTACGCCGTCGTCGCGGCGGCCTGCGCGACCAGGGCCGCCGCCAGCACGGCGGCCGCCGGGAGCAGCAGCCGCCGGTGGCGCAGGCCCCACCAGGCCCCTGCCGCCGGCGCCAGCCCGCCGCAGAACAGGGCGTACCCCCAGCCCGTGGCCAGCGCGCTGCCCGCCGCCCACGCGGCGGCCGCCGCCAGGACGCCGGCCCCGGCGGCCAGCGCCCGTACGCCGGGCGGCCCGGCCGAGAGCCCGGTCCAGGCGGCGATGACCACGATCCCGGCCAGCACGAAGGTCTGCCGGTACGGGCTGCCGTTCGGGGTGGCGAAGACGTGCCAGGCCAGATGGGTCGGGGCCCACTGCAGGGACAGCAGCACCGCCGCCACCAGCCCCGCCCACCACAGCCGGGTGCGCAGCGGCAGCGCCCGGTGGAAGGGCAGCGCCGTCACCAGCAGCAGGGTCCCGGTGCCGACGAACAGGGCGGGGGAGCCGAAGGAGTAGGTGGCGGGCATCAGCCGGGCGAACAGGTCCGACCAGGGGACCGGGGCGAACTCCTTGGACCACCCCGGGTAGGCCTGCCGCGAGCTCAGGAACAGCGGCACCAGCAGCGGCGCCGTCAGCGCCATCCCCAGCACGGTCGTCACCGCCGCCCGCCCGGCCACCCGGACCCGCTCGCGGACCCCCTCCCGGGTCAGCACCACCCGCACCACCAGCACCAGCGCCGCGCCGAGCGTGGCCATGTAGGCGGTGTAGAAGTTCGCCGCCCAGGAGACGGCCACCACCAGCACCCCCAGCAGCGGCCGCCGCCCGCGCAGCGCCCACTCGCCGGTCAGGCACAGCAGCGGGAAGGCGATCAGCCCGTCCAGCCACATCGGGTTGTACGAGGCCTCGATCACCGACCAGCCGCACAGCGCGTACGAGGCACCCAGCAGCCCCGCCGCCCACCACGGCCCGGGCCGCTGGGTGCGCAGCAGCCAGGCCATCGCGGCGGCCGCGGCGGTCATCTTCAGGACGGTGACCACGTACACGGCGAGGTCGATGTCGTGCCGCGGGAACAGCCCGACCAGCAGGGCGAAGGGGCTCGTCAGGTACGTGCCGAGGTCGGGCAGGAAGCTGGTGCCGTACCCGGACTGCCAGTTGAACAGCAGCCCGCCGTGCGCCCGGCCGTGCAGCAGGTCCCACAGGTGGGCGTGGAAGGGCACGAACTGGTTGCCGAGGTCGTTGACGCTGCGGTGCCGGTGCCCGTACGGGAAGACCCGCGCGACGGCGTCCCCGGAACACACGGCGACGGCCGTGACCAGGGCGGCGAACGCCGACCCGAGGAGCGCGGGCCGGCGTCCGGAGCGGCGTACGGGGGCCGGAGCGGGGCGCTCCGGGGTGGGGTGCGGAGCGAGCTGCGAAGTCGACATGGTGAGCCGACCTTCGCAGGAACGTCCGGCTCCGCGGTAGCCGGGGGGTTAAATCGCACCTTCAACACCCCGGGAATCGTTGGTCGAACAGGTGGCTCGGGCCACTCCGACTGCATACCATCGATCACCGCACGGCCTTGTGCACCGACGCACAATCCCCCGGCCCTGGAGGCTCCTTTGCACCGTCGCACAGCGCTCTCCGTATCCGTCGCCCTGCTCGCGGCGGCCCCTTTGCTGGCCGCCTGCTCGGGCGGGACCCGTCCCGGTACCGCGGCCGTCGTCGGCGGCGAGCGCATCACCACCTCGGCGCTCCAGGCGCAGGTCAACGACGTGCGCACCGCGCAGAACCGGTCCGACCAGGGGGCGCGGCTGATCGGTGCCACCGCCGGGCTGGAACGGCTCAAGCTGAACAAGATGATCCAGACCGCGGTCCTGGAGCGGGCGGCGGACGACGCGGGGCTGAGCGTGAGCCCCAAGGAGATCGAGGACGTCCGCAAGGCGCAGCTCCAGCAGGTCGGCGGGGAGAAGGCGCTGGCCGCGGCCGCCCTGGAGCAGGCGCAGCTGGCGCCGGACCAGATCGACGCCGACACCCGGTTCAAGCTGCTGCGCGACAAGCTGTTCGCGCACTACGGCAGTCAGGACAAGGCGCTGGTGAAGCTCGGAGAGGCGGCGAAGGAGCTGCACATCGAGGTCAACCCGCGCTACGGGCGCTGGGACGAGAAGCAGATCCTGCTCGGTGACCAGCAGACCCCGTGGATCACGCAGAAGACGATGCCCGAGCAGGCGGCCCCCGCCGGAGCCTGACACCCGGGGACGGAGGTAGGTTCGGAGGGTGACCGACCACACCGCCGAACCCGCCCCCGCCGACGCCCCCGCCCCGGCCGGCGCCGCCGCGTCCGCCGCCGGCTCCGACTCCGCCGGCTCCGGGCGGATCGTCCTGCTGACCGCCAGCCACCGGGTGGCCCCCGGGCTGCTGTCCTGGCCGGCCTGGCAGGCCCTGCACGCCGCGGACCGGGTGCTGTGCGCGGACCCGGGCCACCCGCAGCTCCCGTACCTGCGGGAAGCCGGGGTGGTCGTGGCGCACGAGGCCCCCGACGCGCACGCTCTCGTCGATGCCTGCGCCGGGGGCCGCACCATCGTGGTGATCCCGTCCGGTGAGGGCGACCAGCGGCTGACGGACGGGCTGGCGCGGCTGGCCGGTTCGGGGCGGGTGGCCATGCCGGACCTGGAGCTGCTGCCGGGGTCGTACGACCTGCCGGGGGCGCGGCTGCTGGACCTGGTGCAGGTGATGGACCGGGTGCGCCGGGCGTGCCCGTGGACCTCGCGGCAGACCCACGAGGGGCTGGTGAAGTACGCCATCGAGGAGGCGTACGAGCTGGTCGAGGCGATCGAGGACGGCGACCGGGAGGCGCTGCGCGAGGAGCTCGGCGACGTGCTGCTCCAGGTGGTCTTCCACGCGCGCATCGCCGAGGAGGGCACGGGCGACGCGGAGGAGGGGGAGGCGTTCTCCATCGACGACGTCGCCGGCGATCTGGTCGACAAGCTGATCCGCCGCCACCCCCACGTCTTCGGGGACGCCACGGCCGAGTCCCCGGAGGACGTCAGCGCCCACTGGCAGGCGACCAAGGCGGTGGAGAAGCAGCGGGAGTCGGTCACCGACGGGATCCCGCTGGCCCAGCCCGGGCTCGCGCTCGCGGCGAAGCTGGCCGGCCGGGCGCGGGCGGGCGGGGTCGCCGTGGAGCTGCCCCGGGGCGAGGGCATCGGCTACGAGCTGCTGGAGCTGGCGGCCCGCGCCGAGGCGGCGGGCACCGACCCCGAAACGGCACTCCGCGCGGCGGCCCGCACCTACCGCGACGCGATCCGCGCGGCGGAGGGCGTCGGCGAGTAGCCGCCTGCCGCCGGGAGGCGACCGGATCAGGGGCGGGCGGTATCCTCCCAGCTCACATGCGCTTCCTTGAGGGCGGAGGGGTCCACCGATGACAGCCGACGGATGGCCGGGGTTCCTGGTCCACTCCGAGCGGTTCACCGCGCTCTACAGCGAGCTGCCGGCTCCGGAGGGCCTGGTCCTCCGATCGGTGCACCTCAGTCCGTACGGTTCCGCCGTGACGTTGCGGGTCGAGTTTCCCCGCTTTCCCGACCTCGCTCCGCCGGAGTGGACCGGGGCCGGCTGTGACCGCTTCGAGGCCCAGATCGAGTTCATGGCGGCCGACGACATCCAGATGCGGGGTGTCCCCGACAGCACCGTGGTCGACATCGGGTTCGGTTCCCGGGTCCGGACCCCGGAACGCCGGATCCGGATCGCGGTGAGCGGTCCGCAGTTCTCGCTGGATCTCTCCGCGCACGCCCTCAAGGTGGGCCGTCTCAACGCCTATCGCTCCGGCGACGAGGACCCTTACGCGGCTCGGCGGTGGTTCGTGAGCCCCCTCGACCGGCGCAGGCACCGAGGCGTGCTGCCTCCCACCACCGCGAAGGCGTTCTATGAGGGAGCATGACTGGTCTGCCGAGGTGACCGGCTCCGAGGCGGTCCGTGAGGTCCTCGGCTCGCCTCCACCGCCGCTCACCGACTACCACCTCGACTCCGTCCTCGTCGACGAGCGCGCATCGTCGGTCACCTTGAGGTTCTCCGCGTTCGGCGTCCCGGCCGGCGCCGCAGGCCTGTGGCAGGCCCGCGGCCACAACGCGGTCGAGTTCGTCCTGGTCTGCGTCGGCGTGAAGAACTTCGAGGTGGACGGCTGGTCGGGCTGGCCCACGAGCGTCGCCAGCCTCAGCGGGCGCAGCGTGGTGCTCGCCGGCCGGGACAAGCGCGTGTCCTTCGAAGCCGACGAGATCCGTGCGCAGAACCCGGTCGGGTACTTGCGGAGCCGAGCCGAGTGACCTGACCTCCGCTGCGCGCCACATGCCTGCCGGGCGGTCCGAGGCATTAGCCGCGCGGGAGCCGGTCGGCCGGGCCGTTGCGGCACATGCCTTTCGGTCGCGCGGAAGCATTAGCCGCGCGGGGCCCGGGCCGCCGGGTCGTGCCAGTGCGGGGGCGGGCGGTGCAGGAACCACTCGCCGAAGCCCAGGGGGCGCCCGCCGCGCGCGGCGCCGGGGACCGGGACGGTGTCGTGGAAGAGGCGGTCCGGGCGGGCTCCGAGTTCCTCCAGGACCAGGGCGGTCTCCTCCATGAACACCGGCGGCCCGCTCAGGTAGACGTCCTGCTCGGGCCACAGGGCCCGGTTGCCGAGGGCGGTCGCCAGCCGGGCGGTGGCCTGGTCGCGGTGCTGCCCGGGGGCGGGGGTGATGTAGGTGACGGCGAGCCGGCGGTGGGCGGCGGCGTACGCGTCGATCCAGGGCCGGTCGTAGAGGTGCGCGGCGTCCCGCGCGGCCAGGAACAGCCGCACGTCCCGATCGGGAGGGTGCTGCGCGAGCTCCTCCAGCATGGCCCGGACGGGGGCCCAGCCCGTTCCGGCGGCGACGAAGGTGACGGGCCGGTCCGCGCGGCGCAGGGTCAGCCGCCCGCCCGGCGCGCTGAGCCGCAGCCGCTCGCCGGGCCTGGTCTCGCGGACCAGGGCGGTGCTGAGCCGGCCGCCCTCGATCCGGCTGACGTGCAGGTCGACGGTGTGGTCGGCGCGGGGTGCGTTGGCGAGGGAGTAGGTGCGCCACACGGACGGGACCCGCGCGCTGCTCACGCTGACGTACTGGCCGGGGAGGTACGGCAGCGGGGCGTGCGGCGCCAGGGTCAGCACGGCGACGTCCTGCCCGTAGCCGAGGTGGCGCACGACCTCGGCGTCCCACCAGGGCGGGTCCTCGCTCGCGGCGGCGCCGGCCGTCATCGCGTCGGCCATCAGCTGGTAGGCCTCGGTCCAGGCCTTCTCGGCGTCGGGGGTCCAGGCCGCGCCGGAGGTCGCGGCGAGGGCGGCGAGCAGGCTGGAGCCGACGGCGGCGTAGTGCTCGGGTCCGACCAGGAACTTGCGGTGGTCGCGGCCGAGGTCGTGGAGATAGGGGAGGAGGCCGTCGTCCTCCAGGCGCGAGACGACGTGGGTGAGGGCGGCGAACAGCCGGTCGCGCTGGCGCTCCATGTCCTCGGCGGATTCCGGGAACAGCCGTCGGATCCCGGGGTTGTGCCAGAAGAGGTGGGAGTAGAAGAACTTGACCGCGTGCTCGGCCCGTCTCTCCACCACCGCGAAACTGCTCCTCAAGATCCTCACGTCCACAGGACCGAAGTAGGAATGTCCGACAAGCCGCCGTCAAGTGAAGGGCGATCCATGGACAGCCGCGACCAACCGCTCATAAGGGATGCCCGGTAGCGAGCCGGGATACCGTCGACGGGTGCACGAGCAGACCCCCGACACCCCGCCAGCCCCTCCCGTCCCCGAGGCGCCGACCCTCTTCGACTGGGAGTTCGCCACCGACCCCTACCCCGCCTACGCCTGGCTGCGCGAGCACGCGCCCGTGCACCGCGCCACGCTCCCCAGCGGGGTCGAGGCCTGGCTGGTGACCCGGTACGCGGACGCCCGCCAGGCCCTCGCCGACCAGCGGCTGAGCAAGAACCCGGCGCACCACGCGGAGCCGGCCCACGCCAAGGGCAAGACCGGGATCCCCGGTGAGCGCAAGGCGGAGCTGATGACCCACCTGCTCAACATCGACCCGCCGGACCACACCCGGCTGCGCCGGCTGGTGTCGAAGGCGTTCACCCCGCGCCGCGTCGCGGAGTTCACCCCCCGGGTGCAGGAGCTGACCGACCGCCTCATCGACGGGTTCCAGGACAAGGGGGAGGCGGACCTCATCCACGAGTTCGCGTTCCCGCTCCCCATCTACGCCATCTGCGAGATGCTCGGCGTACCGCGCGAGGACCAGGACGACTTCCGCGACTGGGCCGGGATGATGATCCGCCACGGCGGCGGTCCGCGCGGCGGGGTGGCCCGGTCGGTGAAGCGGATGCGCACCTATCTCGGGGAACTGATCCACCGCAAGCGGGACGATCTGGGCAACGACCTCATCTCCGACCTGATCCGGGCGAGCGACCACGGCGACCACCTGACGGAGGCCGAGGCCACCGCGATGGCCTTCATCCTGCTGTTCGCCGGCTTCGAGACGACCGTGAACCTCATCGGCAACGGCGTCCACTCCCTCTTCATGAACCCCGGCCAGCGGGCCCGCCTCCAGGACTCCCTCGCCGCGGGCGAGACCGCCCTGCTGGAGACCGGCGTCGAGGAACTGCTCCGCTACGACGGCCCGGTGGAACTGGCCACCTGGCGGTTCGCCACCCGCCCGCTGACCCTCGGCGGCCAGGACATCGCCGCCGGCGACCCCGTGCTGGTGGTCCTCGCGGCGGCCGACCGCGACCCCGCGCGCTTCGCCGAGCCGGACACCCTCGACCTCTCCCGGAGTGACAATCAGCACCTCGGATACGGCCACGGGATCCACTACTGCCTCGGCGCCCCGCTCGCCCGCCTGGAGGGCCAGACGGCGCTCGCGACTTTGCTGAAGCGTCTGCCGGATCTGGAACTTGCCGTTCCCCCTACGGACCTGCGCTGGCGCGGCGGACTCATCATGCGGGGCCTGCGCACCCTGCCCGTCCGCTTCACAGTCCCGAACGCCTGAGCCGCGCGCGCGGCGTCCCCGGCGGCCCCCGCACCGGCCGCCGGGGCGGCGGAACTGACCGGAATTCAGTCTTCGGCCGAACTTGTGACATCCGTTCGAAGGAGGCTAGGTTCTGCCGTTACCCCGCCGTTATACGAAAGGTGCAGGCTCATGCTTCCCGGGAACGGCCGCCACAGACGACCCCGTCAGGTCCCCGCCATCGTCGTCACCGCCGGAGTCACCGGCTCGGCGCTGGCCCTGCCGCTGCTCGCCGCCACGGGCGCGAGCGCGGCCGACACCGCGACGTGGGACAAGGTCGCCGACTGCGAGAGCGGCGGCACGTGGAGCGCCAACTTCGGCAGCGGGGCCTACGGCGGACTCCAGTTCACCCTGGAGCAGTGGAAGAACGCCGGCGGACTCGAGTTCGCGGAGCGCCCCGACCTCGCCAGCCGTTCGCAGCAGATAGCCGTGGCCGAGCGGGTGCTCGACTCCCAGGGCCCCGAGGCGTGGCCGCTGTGCTCCGCCTCGGCCGGGCTGTCCAAGAACGGGCCGAAGCCCGACGTGGACACCGGCACCTCCAAGACCCCCGGCCCGGTCGGCCCCAGCCCGGTCCGGCCCGACTTCTCGGTGCCGTCCACCGGGAAGGACAAGCCCTCCACGGACTTCGGGGCGCCCACCCCGGCCCCCGGCGCCCCGGGCCCCGGCGTGCTGCCGGACTACCCGCTGGGAGCCACCAGCGGACTGCCCGTCATGCCGGAGCCGGACTACTCCGTGCCGCCCACTCCGACCACGGGCCCCACCGCCCCGACCACCACCCCGACGAACCCGGGCAACACGGGCAACCAGGGCAATCAGAACGGTCAGGGCAACCAGGGCAACCCCAACAACCAGGGCAACCCGGCCACTCCGACGACCCCTGGCACCCCGACCGCCCCGGTCGACCCGACGGCCCCGGCCACCCCGGGCGCCACGCCCGCCCCTTCACCCTCCGCCGGCGCCTCCGACGGCAACGGCAAGCACCGCGGCCCGGCCGCCCTGGAGGTGCCCGCGGCCCCTGGCGCGGCGTCAGCCGCCGCCGCGGAGCCCGTGTACACGGTGAAGGCGGGCGACAGCCTGACGGCCATCGCGGACGCCAACGGCCTCAAGGGCGGCTGGACCGCCCTCTACCAGGCCAACGAGCAGGTCATCGGCAAGGACGCGGACCTCATCAAGCCCGGCCAGAACCTGGATCTAACCAAGAAATAGGGGTAGTTCGGGCAGTCGTTACGGGCTGAATGTCCGTTATCGGCAAGTGAGACATGCATCTCTTCCGGACAACTGGCGTGTCTCATTCCGGAACTTCCGCAAACCCCGCTCCGACCTGCGCAAACGTGGTCTCCGGGAACGCAAGTAGGCCGGTTTCTCCCCAAAATCACACGTTGAACATCGGGGAGAGACCTGCCTACCTTCTGAGTCGCTCGCCACCGCGAGCTCCTTCGACCGCATCGCCGAATCCTGCCGGCGGCCGGAGGGAACAGTCGTCGCGCAAGCGCCGTTGGCAGGAGCGGGGGAACCAAGGTAGTTGCCGGGAAAGGCCGTTGAGAGACGGCCCGCGTACCGGCTTGGGGTGAAGACGCGCAACTGCGCGGCCGGGCAACTCATCCGCCCGAACCCGACAGCTCACCTCGAAGGCGTCGGTGAGGAGAACTCCATGCTGCTTTCCGGCAAGGGCAAGCACCGCCGCGGCTCCAAGGCCGTCCGCATCGTCACGCTCGCCGGTGTCGCCGGCGTGGCCGTCGCCGCCCCGCTGATGGCCGCCGGCTCCGCCAGCGCCGCCACCGTCTCGGAGTGGGACAAGGTCGCCTCGTGCGAGTCCGGCGGCAACTGGTCCATCAACACCGGCAACGGTTACTACGGCGGCCTCCAGTTCTCCGCCTCCACCTGGGCCGCGTACGGCGGCAAGGCGTACGCCGCGCAGGCCAACCAGGCCACCAAGTCGCAGCAGATAGCCATCGCGGAGAAGGTCCTCAAGGGCCAGGGCAAGGGCGCCTGGCCGTCCTGCGGCGTCGGCCTGTCCAACTCCGCCTACAACGGCGGCGGCTCGACCACCACCCCGGCCAAGCCGAAGCCGGAGTCCAAGCCGGCCCCGGCCAAGCCCGCCCCGGCGAAGCCCTCCACCCCGAAGGCCGACACCGACACCGAGACCAAGAGCACCGGCTCCGGCTCCGGCTGGACCCCGTCCAAGCCGGCCCCGTCGAAGCCGTCGAAGCCGTCGACCCCGAAGGCCGAGACCCCGGCCACCGGCAGCGGCTCGTACACGGTCAAGGAGGGCGACACCCTCGGCACCATCGCCGAGGCCAACGGCGTCAAGGGCGGCTGGGAGAAGCTGTTCGACCTGAACAAGGACACCGTCAAGGACGCGGACCTGATCTTCCCGGGTCAGAAGCTGAACCTCGGCTGAATTCCCGCGTAACACCTGAGCGGCGCCCGAACCGCACCTGAGCAGTACCCGGCACGGCCCGTGGCATCGACGCCCGGCGCGCATCCTCATCGCGCGCCGGGCGTCGTCGTGTCCGGGCCGCGCCGCCGCATGTCCGGCCCGATTTCCAGGGTCCTATGTCCTGGAAGGCGGGTATTCGGCCCCTTTTTCGTCCCAGGACCCGGGCGGTCGGCTGGCCGACCGCCCGGAGCCGGTTAGGCTCTAGTCGGCGAGGCCGTCCCAGGCCCCACGCCACCGCACACCCAGCGTCACATCCCAGAAGGAGATGCTCGTGCCGTCCATCGACGTCGTCGTAGCCCGGGAAATCCTGGACTCCCGAGGCAACCCCACGGTCGAGGTCGAGGTGGGCCTCGACGACGGCAGCACCGGCCGTGCTGCAGTTCCGTCCGGTGCCTCCACCGGAGCGTTCGAAGCCGTAGAGCTCCGCGACGGTGACCCCAACCGCTACCTGGGCAAGGGCGTCGAGAAGGCCGTCCTGGCCGTCATCGAGCAGCTCGGCCCGGAGCTCGTCGGCTACGACGCCACCGAGCAGCGCCTGATCGACCAGGCGATGATCGACCTGGACGCCACCGAGAACAAGGGCTCCCTCGGCGCCAACGCCATCCTCGGCGTCTCCCTCGCCGTCGCGCACGCCGCGTCCGAGGCCTCGGACCTCCCGCTGTTCCGCTACCTCGGCGGCCCGAACGCGCACCTGCTGCCCGTTCCGATGATGAACATCCTCAACGGCGGTTCGCACGCGGACTCCAACGTCGACATCCAGGAGTTCATGATCGCGCCGATCGGCGCGGAGTCCTTCTCCGAGGCCCTCCGCTGGGGTGCCGAGGTCTACCACACCCTCAAGAAGGTCCTGCACACCAAGGGCCTCTCCACCGGCCTGGGCGACGAGGGCGGCTTCGCCCCGAACCTGGAGTCCAACCGCGCCGCGCTCGACCTCATCATCGAGGCCATCAAGCAGGCCGGCTACGTCCCGGGCAAGGACATCGCGCTCGCGCTCGACGTCGCCGCGTCCGAGTTCTACAAGGACGGCAAGTACGAGTTCGAGGGCCAGTCCCGCTCGGCCGCCGAGATGACCGAGTACTACGAGGAGCTCGTCTCCGCGTACCCGCTCGTCTCCATCGAGGACCCGCTGTTCGAGGACGACTGGGCCGGCTGGAAGACCGTCACCGACCGCCTGGGCTCCAAGGTCCAGATCGTCGGCGACGACCTCTTCGTCACCAACCCCGAGCGCCTCGCCCGCGGCATCGAGGAGGGCTCCGCGAACGCCCTGCTCGTCAAGGTCAACCAGATCGGCTCGCTGACCGAGACCCTGGACGCTGTCGAGATGGCCCAGCGCAACGGCTTCAAGTGCATGATGTCCCACCGCTCCGGCGAGACCGAGGACGTCACCATCGCCGACCTCGCCGTCGCGGTGAACTGCGGCCAGATCAAGACCGGCGCCCCGGCCCGCTCGGACCGCGTCGCCAAGTACAACCAGCTGCTGCGCATCGAGGAGATCCTCGACGACGCCGCGGTGTACGCCGGGCGCAGCGCCTTCCCGCGCTTCAAGGGCTGAGTCCTCGCCTAGCCTCCCTACGTCCCCGCACTCGGTCCCGTACCGTGTGCGGGGACGTATTGCGTAGCGCGCGCACAAAGGGGAGGCGGATCAATGGCCGGGAACCGGGATCGGTTCTCCACCTTCTCCACGGCGACCAGGCTCCGGCAGCTCGGCGAGCGGACCGCGGCCCACGTCTACCGCTCGCAGTCCCGCCGGGTCGTGCGCCGCAGCCGGCTCACCGGCCGGGCGGCATTGCTGGTGCTCGTCCTCTGTACGCTGGTCGTCGCCCTCGCCTACCCGATGCGCCAGTACGTGTCCCAGCGCTCGGAGATCGCCGACCAGCAGCGGGCCGCCGCCACCGCGCGCAAGCGCCTGGAGCAGCTCCGCGACGAGAAGGCGCGCTGGCAGGACCCCGCCTACGCGGAGCAGCAGGCGCGCAGGCACCTGCACTTCGTGCGCCCGGGGGAGATCGGCTACATCATGACCGACCCCGGGGCCGCGGCCGCGGAGCACCGCCGCGGCGGCCAGAGCGGATCCGACCGCCCCTGGTACTCCAACGTCTGGGACGGCGTCGACAAGGCCGACCGCCCCGGCGACTGACCCACCCGTTGGCCCACCCATCACGACCGTCACGTACGGGCGACCGCAACGACCGCCCCGTACGACCGAACGAAGAGACTTCCTCCAGGCATGCAGACGCCCCCGCCCCAGACCGACCGGACCGAGCCGACCGCCGCCGACATCGAGGCGTTCGAGCAGCAGCTCGGCCGCCCCCCGCGCGGGCTGCGCGCCATCGCGCACCGCTGCCCCTGCGGCCAGCCGGACGTCGTCGAGACCGCCCCGCGCCTCCCCGACGGCACCCCCTTCCCCACGCTGTACTACCTCACCTGCCCGCGCGCGGCCTCCGCGATCGGCACGCTCGAGGCCAACGGCGTGATGAAGGAGATGCAGGCCCGGCTCGCCGAGGACCCGGAGCTCGCCGCCGCCTACCAGAAGGCGCACGAGGACTACATCCGGCGGCGCGACGCCATCGAGGTGCTCCAGGGCTTCCCGAGCGCCGGCGGCATGCCGGACCGGGTCAAGTGCCTGCACGTGCTGGTCGGCCACTCCCTCGCCGCCGGCCCCGGGGTGAACCCGTTCGGCGACGAGGCCCTGGCGATGCTGCCGGAGTGGTGGGCCAAGGGCGCCTGCGTCACCCCGTGCGGGGAGAAGAAGTGCGGGGAGAAGAAGGAAGAGGAGTCCGCATGACCCGGGTCGCCGGCATCGACTGCGGTACGAACTCCATCCGCCTCCTGGTCGCCGACTGCGACCCGGCCACCGGGGAGCTGGTCGAGCTCGACCGCCGGATGACCATCGTCCGGCTCGGCCAGGGCGTGGACAAGACCGGCCGGCTGGCCCCCGAGGCGCTCCAGCGCACCTTCGCGGCCTGCCGCGAGTACGCCGGCGTGATCAAGGAGCTGGGCGCCGAGCGGGTCCGCTTCGTGGCCACCTCGGCCTCGCGCGACGCGGAGAACCGCGAGGACTTCGTACGGGGCGTCCTGGACATCCTGGGCGTGGAGCCCGAGGTGATCTCCGGGGAGCAGGAGGCTGAGTTCTCCTTCACCGGCGCCACCAAGGAGCTCACCGGCGACACGGCGCTGGAGCGGCCCTTCCTGGTGGTGGACATCGGCGGCGGCTCGACCGAGTTCGTCGTCGGCGAGCAGCACGTGCGGGCGGCCCGTTCGGTCGACGTGGGCTGCGTCCGGATGACCGAGCGCCACCTGGTGGTGGACGGCGAGGTCACCGACCCGCCGAGCGAGGCGCAGATCGCCGCCATGCGCGCCGACATCGAGGCGGCCCTGGACCTGGCCGCCGAGAGCGTCCCGCTGGAGGAGGCCCGCACCCTGGTGGGCCTGGCGGGCTCGGTGACCACGGTCGCCGCGATCGCCCTGGAGCTGCCGGAGTACCGCTCCGAGCGCATCCACCACTCCCGGATCTCCTACGAGCAGGTCCGCGAGATCAGCGGGCGCATGCTGACCGCCACCCACGCCGAGCGTTCGGCGATCCCCGTGATGCACCCGGGTCGGGTCGACGTGATCGGCGCGGGCGCCCTGGTCCTGCTCGCGATCATGGAGCGTACCGGTGCCACCGAGGTCGTGGTCTCCGAGCACGACATCCTGGACGGCATCGCCTGGTCCGTGGCCTGAGCGGTCCGCCGCCGAGGGTGTACGAGGGGGCGTCCGGATCCGGACGCCCCCTCGAGCCGTTCGAGGGCGTTCCTGCGGCGCCCGTCGTGCGGGGCTGTGGCGCGCGAATATCGCGTTCCACCCGATGAGTGGCTGGTGGGGCGGGGGAGGACGCCCGGGGTGGGAGCTGTGCGTGGGCAGTGCGAGGGCAGTGCGGGGCTCCCGGGAGGCCGAAAAGGCCCTCCCGCGAACCAAGTTCGTGAAGTTCTTCACAAGGAAAAAGCGCCCCTCGGGTCAACAAGAGGGTCGTTCGAGGGGTTCTTGAGGGTCGCAGGGCCGTTTCAGCACCTGTTTGTGCGATGCGCGGGCGCTACGGGTTTCGTATCAGAGGTAAGGACGAAACCCGGTGGTCCAGTCCGGTTGGAGGCCTGGAGGCCAGTTCAGGGCGGGTGAACAACGAATCCCGTTACCCTCTGGTTCCCGTTGCGCGCCATGATCTGGGTCACGCGGGGCGCGCAGTGTAGCAGAGGTGTTCCAGCTCCTTGTGAAGGGGCTCACGAGCATCACCCCTTGGGGTGCTGGATACTCATCTCATGAGCACCACGGAGCGTCCCAGGATCCTCGTTGTAGGAGGTGGGTACGTAGGCCTGTACGCAGCCAAGCGCATCATGAAGAAGATGCGCTACGGCGAGGCGACCGTCACGGTCGTCGACCCGCGCTCGTACATGACCTACCAGCCCTTCCTCCCCGAAGTGGCCGCAGGCAGCATCTCGCCTCGGCACGTCGTCGTCCCGCTGCGACGCGTGCTGCCCAAGGCTGAGGTTCTCACCGGCCGGGTCACCACCATCGACCAGGACCGCAAGGTCGCCGTCGTCACGCCGCTGGTCGGCGAGGCGTACGAGCTGCCCTTCGACTACCTGGTGATCGCGCTCGGCGCCGTCTCGCGCACCTTCCCGATCCCCGGCCTGGCCGAACAGGGCATCGGCATGAAGGGCGTCGAAGAGGGCATCGGCCTGCGCAACCACGTCCTCGAGCAGCTCGACAAGGCCGAGTCCACGACGGACGAGAACGTCCGCCGCAAGGCCCTCACCTTCGTCTTCGTCGGCGGCGGCTTCGCCGGCGCCGAGACGATCGGCGAGGTCGAGGACATGGCCCGCGACGCCGCGAAGTACTACACCACGATCAAGCGCGAGGACATGCGCTTCGTCCTGGTCGACGCGGCCGACAAGATCCTCCCCGAGGTCGGGCCCAAGCTCGGCACCTGGGGCAAGGAGCACCTCGAGTCCCGCGGCATCGAGATCTACCTCAACACCTCCATGGACTCCTGCGTGGACGGCCACGTGGTGCTGAAGAACGGCCTCGAGGTCGACTCCAACACCATCGTGTGGACCGCGGGCGTCAAGCCGAACCCGGCGCTGGCCCGCTACGGCCTGCCGCTCGGCCCGCGCGGCCACGTGGACACCGCCCCGACCCTCCAGGTCCAGGGCACCGACTACATCTGGGCCGCCGGCGACAACGCCCAGGTCCCGGACGTCGCCGCCCGCAAGGCCGGCGTCGAGAACGCCTGGTGCCCGCCGAACGCCCAGCACGCGCTGCGCCAGGCCAAGGTCCTCGGCGACAACGTGGTCTCCGGCATGCGGGGCTTCCCGCAGAAGGAGTACGCGCACTCCAACAAGGGTGCGGTGGCGGGCCTCGGCCTCCACAAGGGCGTGGCGATGATCGTCATGGGCAAGATGAAGATCAAGCTCAAGGGCCGTCTCGCCTGGTACATGCACCGTGGCTACCACGGCATGGCCATGCCCACCTGGAACCGCAAGATCCGCGTCTTCGCGGACTGGACCCTCGGCATGTTCCTCAAGCGTGAGGTCGTCGCCCTCGGCGCCCTCGAGACCCCGCGCGAGGAGTTCTACGAGGCCGCCAAGCCGGCGCCGGCCCCGGCCGCCGCCGCTGCCCCGGCCGAGAAGGCCAAGGCCTGACCCCGGCCCTGACGCCGGTGTCCTGAGCACGACCCCGAAGGGGCCGCCCGCCATCCGTGGTGCGGGCGGCCCCTTCGGCGTACCCCGGGGCGGGGCGAGGACCCCCGCGCAGGCTCCGGCGCACGGCACGGTCAAGGTGCGCTCAAGGTGCGGTCCAGGTGTGATTCGGCGGAGAATGCCGCTCGTCCGGAGTGGGTAGCCGGTTGGTCTGAACACCTTGGAGGTGCCTCGATGACCGACGCCGCGCCGCGGCTGGCAGCCCTTGCCGAAACCCTGCTGGGCGCCCCCCTGCCCGTCCGCATCCGCGCCTGGGACGGCAGCGAGGCCGGCCCCGCCGCCGGACCCGCCCTGGTGCTCAACAACCGGCGCGCCCTGCGCCACATGCTGTGGAAGCCCGGCGAACTGGGCCTGGCCCGCGCCTGGGTGGCGGGCGACCTGACCGTCGACGGCGACCTCTTCGAGACGCTGGACAAGGTGGCGGGCCTGGTCTGGGAGCGCGAGCACCCCGCCGCACCCGTTTCCGCCCGCCGCCCCCGGGGCGGCCTGGCCAAGCTCGCCGCGCTGCGCCCGCACCTGCCCGCGCGCGCCTCGGGCGCCGCCGGCACGGCCGCCCTGCTGCGCGACCCGGCGACCCGCGCCGCCGTACGGGAGCTCGTGGCCCTGGCCCGCCCGTGGACCCGGCCCGCCCCGCCGCCGGAGGAGGCCGTCCGCCAGGGCGGGATCATCCACTCCAAGAGCCGCGACCGGCACGCCATCAGCCACCACTACGACGTCGGCAACGAGTTCTACGAGTACGTGCTCGGCCCCTCGATGGTGTACTCCTGCGCCTATTGGACCGAGGGCGGCACCCTGGAGGAGGCCCAGCGCGACAAGCTGGACCTGGTCTGCCGCAAGCTGGCCCTGAAGCCCGGCCAGCGGCTCCTGGAGGTCGGCTGCGGCTGGGGCTCGATGGCCCTGCACGCCGCGCGCGAGTACGGGGTGCAGGTCACCGGGGTCACCCTCTCCACCGAGCAGGCCGCCTACGCGCGCAAGCGGATCGCCGACGAGGGCCTGACCGACCGGATCGAGATCCGCGTCCAGGACTACCGGGACGTCAAGGACGGCCCGTACGACGCGATTTCCTCGATCGGCATGGCCGAGCACGTCGGCTCCGTGCGCTACCGCGAGTACGCCGGGATCCTGCACGGGCTGCTGGCGCCGGGCGGCCGCCTGCTCAACCACCAGATCGGCCGGCCCCCGGAGCCCGACGAGGCCGCGTACGAGATAGACGAGTTCATAGACGCCTACGTCTTCCCCGACGGCGAGCTCTCCCCGGTCGGCTCCACCGTCGGCGAGCTGGAGAAGGCCGGCTTCGAGGTCCGCGACGTGGAGGCGCTGCGCGAGCACTACGCGCTGACCCTGCGGGCCTGGGTGGCCCGGCTGGAGGACCACTGGGACGAGGCCGTACGGCTCACCTCGCCCGGCCGCGCCCGGGTCTGGCTGCTGTACATGGCGGCCTCGGCGCTGGGCTTCGAGCACGCCCGCCTGGGGGTCAACCAGATCCTGGCCGTGAAGCCGGGTGGCGGCGGCACCTCGGGGATGCCGCTGCGCGCCCGGGTCTGGGGCGGCGCGTAGCCCCGTACGCCGCGAAGACGCGCGTGGGCCCCGGGGCAGGTCGCCCCGGGGCCCTCGCGCGTTCCCGTTCCCGCCCGCGGCTACTCGGTCTTGATGGCGGTCAGCATGTTCAGCCGGGCGGCGCTGCGGGCCGGCCACATGGCGGCCAGGACACCGACGACGGCGGCCAGCAGGAGGAAGACGCCGAGCCGGCCGTAGGGCAGGACCAGCTCGTAGTTCGGCACCGACTTGGTGAGGGTGGAGCCCACGGCCCAGGCCAGGAAGAGGCCGATGCCCATGCCGAGGACCGCGCCGAACAGCGAGATCACCACGGACTCCAGGCGGATCATGTTCTTGACCCGGGCGCGGTCGAGGCCGATCGCCCGCAGCATGCCGATCTCCTGGGTCCGCTCGAAGACGGACATCGCCAGGGTGTTGACCACGCCGAGCACCGAGATGATCAGCGCCATGCCGAGCAGCCCGTACATGATGTTCAGCATCGTGTTGATGATGCCGCCCATCTCGTTGCGCATGTCCTGCTGGGTGGCGACGGTCATCGCCGGGTTCTTGCCGAGGGCGTCGATGACGGCCTGCTGCCCGGCCTTGGAGTCGCCGGCGGTGGCGTTGACGTAGACCTCGCGGACGTACTGCTGGTCGGTGTGCGCGCTCAGGACCTTGTTGTCCATCACGTACGGGGACAGCAGGCCCTCCAGGTCCTTGTAGACGGCGCCGATCTTCAGGGAGCCCTGCTGCCCGTCCTCGAACCGGACCTGGAGGGTGGAGCCGGCGGTGAGGTTCTGCTTCTTCGCGGTGCTCTCGGCGACGGCGACCTCGCCCTTGCCGAGGGAGGCCAGGGAGCCGGAGGTGACGTCGATGTTGAGCAGCTCGCCGATGGTGGCCGGGTTGACGCCGGACACCGAGCGGAAGCTGTCGCCGACCTTGAAGTAGCCGTCGGCCTGCGGGGAGACGGCCTTGATGCCGGGGGCCTTGGCCAGGGTCTCGGCCACGGACTTGTCCAGGCCGCCGATGCCGCCGGCCATGGAGACCTTGTAGTCGGCCTTCAGCTTGTCGGTGCTCATCCGGTCGACCGCGGCGCCCATGGTGACGCCGAGGACGGACAGGGTGGTGACCAGGGTGAGGCCGATGGCCAGGGAGGCGGCCGTCACGGCGGTGCGGCGCGGGTTGCGCACGGCGTTCTGCGCGGCCAGCTTGCCGGGGACGCCGAAGACCTTCGCCAGGAGCGGGCGGACGGCGCCGATGACCGGCCGGGACAGCAGCGGCAGCAGGACGATCATGCCGATGAGCATCAGGCCGGCGCCGCCGCCGATGACCGTGCGGCCGTCGCCGCCCATGGACACGCCGAGGAAGACGACGCCGATGCCGGCGAGGCTGATGAGCGAGCCGAGGACGTTGCGGACGACCAGGGACTTCGCGGTGGCCGGGAGGTGGGCGCTGCCCATGGCGGCGACCGGGGCGATCCGGCCGGTGCGCCAGGCCGGCAGCAGGGCGGCGACGGTGGTGACGACGACGCCGATGAGCAGTGCGGCGACGACCGTGCCCGGGGCGACGACCAGGGGGCCGTCGGGGATCTTGGCGCCGATGGTGTCCATCAGGGAGCGCATGCCGACCGCCAGGCCGATGCCGGCGGCCAGGCCGATCGCGGCGGAGGTGGCGCCGATGACCAGGGCCTCGGCGAGCACGGAGCGCATCACCTGGCCGCGCTTGGCGCCGACGGCGCGCAGCAGGGCCAGTTCCTTGGTGCGCTGGGCGACCAGCATGGTGAAGGTGTTGTAGATCAGGAAGACGCCGACGAAGAGGGAGATGCCGGCGAAGGCGAGCAGCATGGTGCTGAAGCTGCTCATCTGCTTCTCGATGTCCTTGGCCTGCTGGGCGGCGAGTGCCTTGCCGGTCTGGGCCTTGGTGTGCTTGGCGTCGAGCAGCGGCTTGATGTCGGCGAGCAGCTGGTCGGCGGAGGTGCCGGCCTTGGCGGTGACGGCGAGCTCGTCGTAGAAGCCGGGCTGGAGGTAGAGCTCCTGGGCGACCTTGGTGTCGAACAGGACGAGGCTGCCGCCGGCGTTGACGGCGCCGTCCTCGGTGGTGAAGACGCCGGTGAGGGTGAACTCCTTGACCGGGCCGTTGGTGGCGACGCGGACCTTGTCGCCGGTCTTGTAGCCGCCCTTGGCCGCGGACTCCTTGTCGAGGGCGATCTGGTCGTCCTTGGCGGGGCCGGTGCCGTCGGTGAAGGTGTAGCGGGGGTCCTTGCCGTCCTTGACGGGGGCGTAGTTGGAGCCCTTGTTGGCCCAGCCGGAGCCGATCAGCTTGCCGTTCTCGTCGCCGACGCCGGCGAAGCCGGAGACCCGGCCGGAGACGGAGTCGACGCCCTTGACGGCCTTGACCTTGTCCAGGGTCTGCTGGCCGATGCCGGGCTCGCCCTCCTTCTGGCCGTCCTCGTTGCGGGAGGGACCCCACGAGGTGACGGAGACGGCTATGCCGTCGTAGCTCTTGGCGGACTGGCCCGAGAGGGCCTTGCTCATGGTGTCGGTGAAGACGAGGGTGCCGGAGACGAAGGCGACGCCGAGGGTGACGGCGAGGACCGTCATCAGCAGCCTGGCCTTGTGCGCGAGGACGTTGCGCAGGGCGGTACGGAACATGGGGATATCAGTCCTGGGCTGGAAGTCTGTTCGTGGCTTCGGTGATCAGTGACCGATCAGCTGGTGCGGCCCTTGGCGTCGAAGGCCTTCATCCGGTCGAGCACGCCGTCCGCGGTGGGGGCGTACATCTCGTCGACGATGCGGCCGTCGGCGAGGAAGATGACGCGGTCCGCGTAGGAGGCGGCGACCGCGTCGTGGGTGACCATCACGACGGTCTGGCCGAGCTCGCGCACCGAGTTGCGCAGGAAGCCGAGGACCTCGGCGCCGGAGCGGGAGTCGAGGTTTCCGGTGGGCTCGTCGCCGAAGATGATCTCGGGGCGGGCGGCCAGGGCGCGGGCCACGGCCACGCGCTGCTGCTGGCCGCCGGAGAGCTGCGTGGGGCGGTGGGAGAGGCGGCCGGAGAGGCCGACCATGTCCACGACGGTGTCCAGCCACTGCTTGTCGGCCTTGCGGCCGGCGATGTCCATGGGGAGGGTGATGTTCTCCAGGGCGGTCAGGGTCGGCAGCAGGTTGAAGGCCTGGAAGATGAAGCCGATCTTGTCGCGGCGCAGCTGGGTCAGCTGCTTGTCCTTGAGGCTGCCGAGCTCGGTGTCGCCGATGCGGACCGATCCGGCGGAGAAGGTGTCCAGACCGGCGACGCAGTGCATCAGCGTCGACTTGCCGGAGCCGGACGGGCCCATGATCGCGGTGAACTGGCCGCGGCCGAAGTCCACGGAGACGTTGTCCAGCGCGACCACCTGCGTCTCGCCCTGGCCGTACACCTTCGAGAGCTGCGTGGCGCGGGCGGCCACGGCCTGGGCGGTGTGCTGCGGGGCGTAGTTCATGGCGGTCACGGGGACTCCTGTCGAGCGGGTCTGCTGCGCGGTGGCGGGACCCTTCCATCCTCACCGCGGCCTTACCCCCGGGGGATCAGCCGAGGTGCCCGTTCGACGGTCCACTCGAGGCTGACCGGTGGAGCGGTCGTCTCCTCCTCTGGTATGACGGGAGCCCCGATGAGGGGTCCGTGCGGAGGGGTGGCCCGGGGTGGCGCGGGGCGGCGAAATCACGTCATTTGCGAGGCGGTGCGGAGCGTCTGCCTCAGCGCTGCCGACCGTGACTTATCGGTCCTGACGCCCACTCAATCGCCAATAAAATCAGACAACATCGGATAGAGGCGCCCCTGCCGGGCGGGGTGTTCCGGATAGGCTCACCGCAGCGTTCAAGGCTTTTACCACGGGGCCCGCTGCGCCCTGCCCGGATGGTGGAATGCAGACACGGCGAGCTTAAACCTCGCTGGCCCTCGGGCCGTGCCGGTTCAAGTCCGGCTCCGGGCACTTCCGCGCCTCCGCCACGGCCCCGCACACCGTTCCCGGGGCCCCTTCCTTTATCTCCGGCGATCCGCCGCGTCTTCTCCTAAGATCCTCCTCCAGCAGTAGGGTGCTTTCTTTGCGAACGCATTACCCTTGACGCAAGGCCGCGCACGGTGGCCATGGAGGAGTGAGATGAGGAGCAGTAACCCGGTCTTCTCGCGACGGGGGTTCAGCCGCGACAACGGCGGCTACGCGGGCTTCGACGCGCAGTACGCGCAGGCCGGGACCGCGACCAACCCGTACGCGACGAATCCTTACGCCGTCGACCCGACCACGGGCATGCCGGCCGCGCCGGCCCGCGGCGCCGCCATGACCATCGACGACGTCGTGAGCCGTACGGCCATGACGCTCGGCACCCTGATCATCACCGCGGCCGTCGCCTGGATCGCCCTGCCGGTCGACCCGGCGAACCTCAACAAGTCGTACATGATCGCCGCCGGCGCGGGAATCGTCGCCTTCGTCCTGGCGATGGTCCAGAACTTCAAGCGCAAGCCGTCCCCGGGGATCATCCTGGCGTACGCGGCGTTCGAAGGCTTCTTCCTCGGCGTCATCTCCGCGGCGACCAGCTACTACCTCAGCCCCGGCGTGGTCATCCAGGCCGTGCTCGGCACGATGTGCGTCTTCGCCGCCGTGCTGGTGGCGTACAAGATGCGCTGGATCCGCGTCACGCGCCGGTTCACCGGCTTCGTGATGGCCGCGGCCCTCGGCTTCGTCCTGCTGATGCTGGCCAACGCGCTGTTCATGCTGTTCGGCGGCGGTGACGGCCTCGGCTTCCGCAGCGGCCCGCTCGGCATCGTCTTCGGCATCGTCGGCGTCGTCCTGGGCGCCTGCTTCCTCGCCCTGGACTTCAAGCAGGTCGAGGACGGGGTCAACTACGGCGCCCCGCGCGAGGAGGCCTGGCTGGCCGCCTTCGGCCTCACCATGACCCTGGTGTGGATCTACCTGGAGCTGCTGCGCCTGTTCCAGATCCTCTCCGGCGACGACTAGTCGTACCGGTAGCCGTCAGAGGCAGGGGGAAGGCCCCGCGAGCACCGCTCGCGGGGCCTTCCCGCATCTCGGGGGCGTACGGGACGGGGGGCCGGGGTTCAGCCGAACCGGCGGGCCGCTCTGCGCAGCCCGTACTCGTGGACGATCGCCTTCGCCTGGCCGTGCGACAGCTCGTGCGCGCCGAGCAGCCAGCTGACCTTCTCCTCGAACCGGAGGAGGGACGGGCCCTCGTCGACGGTCCTGAGCCAGTCGGAGATCTCACGACCGGTGGTCTGGGGGATTCTGTCGATCATGTTGCGGTGGGTCTGCTCGGAGAACTCAACGGACATGGGCGCCTCCGGGGGTATCGCCGTGCTGTTCTCTTCACTGCACCGTGCCGGAGAGTTCGCCCGTTGGCAATGGTGCGGTGGCGGCGCGTAAGGTCGGCCGGGTGCTCGATACCTCGCCCCTGACCGCCGCCGTGGAACGTTTCGCCGACCGGCTGCGGTCCGCCCCGCAGAGCCGGCTCCAGCGCGGAGCCGCCGCGGAGGCCCTGGAGCTGGCCCGTGAGCTGGCCGCGGCGGCGCAGCGGCTGGAGGACCCCTCGGGGGCGGCTCCGGCGCGCGTGATGCCCGACGAGGGCGTCTTCGTCGTCGGGGACCAGCTGGCGGTGGCCGGGCTGGACCTGGCCGAGGCGCTGCGCGCCGCCGCCGGCCCGGGGGCGGGCCCGGGCAGCGCGAAGGCCCCGTCCGAGGTGCTGGACGAGGCCGTGGCGCTGGTGGAGCGGGTGGAAGTCAGAGCGATGCGATGACGCGGTCCGCGAGGATGTAGACGTTGCTGTCCGGGTCCTCGCCGTCACCGCAGGAGAAGGTCAGCGCGTAGGCGCCGGAGATGCCCGAGCCGCCCAGCAGGACCGGGGCCGTGCCCGAACGCAGGGCCTCGGCCAGGCGCTCCGCCGTCTCCCGGTGGCCCGGGGTCATGCACAGCGTGGTGCCGTCCGTGAAGACGTACACGTCGAGCGTGCCCAGCGGGCCGGGACGGACGTCCGCGAGGGCCGTACGGGCCTCCGCGAGCTCCTCCAGGCGGCTGACCGTGCGCTCGTGGTCGGCGCCGGGGTGCGGCTGGACCGGCACGAAGTCGGGGTGGGAGGGGTGGCGCCGGCGGGCCGCGGCCAGCTCGGCCGAATCCTCCGGGTAATCGTCGGCGAGGTCGTCACCCAGGACGGGCTCCAGACCGACCAGGTCCGCCTGCCGGGGCAGGAAGACGGGGCCGTCCTCGCCCAGGCCCGGCAGCCCGCCCAGCAGGCTCGGGGCGTCGGCGGCGTCGCGGGCCTCCTGCGCGGCCCAGAAGGCCCGCGCCTCGGCCAGCTCGCGCTCGCGCTCCTCGGCGAGGGCGGCGGCCACGGCGGCTCGTATCTCGGCGGCGGGGGACTCGACGGCGCTGCGGGCGTGCGGGACGCTCGCGCCGCGGGCGTGGGCCGGCAGGGCGAGCTCATCGCGCAGGGCCGACACCTGCTTGCGCAGTCCGTGTACGGCGTGCAGCGCAGCAGCGCCCACGGCCGTGGCAGCGGCCGTGGTCAGCAGCAGGGCAAGAGACATGGCGCTCACTGACTAACTCCTGATTGATTCGATCCCCCGACTTCCTACATCAGCTTGTCCTGTGCTGGGAATGGCGTGCAGTGCATTACGTCATGAATTGGACAGGTCTTTCGTCCCCGCGGCCCCCGGGGGATGACGTCTGACCTGGGCAAATGCCGATCCCCCAGGACAAAGGTCACATCCTGGGGGAGATTCGGTCACAGGTCGGCCGCGACGGGATTAGACCTGATGTCAGTACACCGTATGGATCTAGAGGATCCCTTGCGGGAGCTGGGGGCCCGGCTGGAGCGGTACCGGACCCCTCACTCTGCGCGCTGTGGCCCGCGTCTCAGCTGAGGCGCTCGATCACCATGGCCATGCCCTGGCCGCCGCCGACGCACATGGTCTCCAGACCGAACTGCTTGTCGTGGAACTGGAGGCTGTTGATCAGCGTGCCGGTGATCCGCGCACCGGTCATCCCGAACGGGTGACCGACGGCGATGGCCCCGCCGTTGACGTTCAGCTTCTCCAGGGGGATCTCCAGGTCCCGGTAGGACGGGATGACCTGCGCGGCGAACGCCTCGTTGATCTCGAACAGGTCGATGTCGCCGACCGTCAGCCCGGCCCGCTTCAGCGCCTGCTTGGACGCCTCGACCGGACCCAGGCCCATGATCTCGGGCGACAGGGCGGTCACACCGGTCGACACGATCCGGGCCAGCGGGGTCAGGCCCAGCTCCGCCGCCTTGGTGTCGCTCATGATGACGAGCGCGGCGGCGCCGTCGTTCAGCGGGCAGCAGTTGCCGGCCGTGACCAGCCCGTCGGGACGGAAGACGGGCTTGAGGCCCTCCACGCCCTCCAGCGTGACGCCGGCGCGCGGGCCGTCGTCCTTGCTGACGACGGTGCCGTCCGGGGTGGTCACCGGGGTGATCTCGCGGGCCCAGAAGCCGTTCTTGATGGCTTCCTCGGCGAGGTTCTGCGAACGCACGCCGAACTCGTCCATGTCCCGGCGGGTCACGCCCTTGAGGCGGGCCAGGTTCTCGGCGGTCTGGCCCATCGAGATGTAGGCGTCCGGGATCAGCCCGTCCTCGCGCGGGTCGTGCCAGCCGCTGCCCTCGCTCTGCGCCACGGCGGCCGTACGGGCCTCGGCGTCGGCGAAGAGGGGGTTGTGCGTGCCGGGCATGCCGTCGGAGGAGCCGTTGACGAACCGCGACACCGTCTCGACGCCGGCCGAGATGAACACGTCGCCCTCGCCGGCCTTGATGGCGTGCAGCGCCATGCGGGAGGTCTGCAGGGAGGAGGAGCAGTAACGGGTGATCGTGGTGCCGGGCAGGTAGTCCATGCCCATCTGCACGGCGACGATACGGGCCAGGTTGTGGCCCTGCTCCCCGCCGGGCAGGCCGCAGCCGAGCATCAGGTCGTCGATCTGGCGCGGGTCCAGCTCGGGGACCTTGGCGAGGGCGGCCTGGATGATCGTGGCGGTCAGGTCGTCCGGCCGGACGTCCTTCAGCGACCCCTTGCCGGCGCGCCCGATGGGGGAGCGGGCGGTGGAAACGATGACGGCTTCGGGCATCGGGGCTCCAAGGGGTGTGCGCAGGGGTCTGCGTGCGTCGTTGCGGGACCGCAAGCGAAGTTACCGCCCCGTACGGTCGAGGTCACCGGGGCGGCGATGTGATGCCCGTCGCTCCGGGGCGGGCATGGGCCCCTCCACCGGCCCCGGATGACGAATCCGTCGTCCTTTGACTACTGCAGCGACCCCAGGCGGCTGGCAGACGCTGAGACGGGAGGAGCGCGTAGCGATCTGACGCGTGGGGACGGCCCCGGAGGGCATGCATGTCGGCCCGGATGGACGTCTGCCGACCCCCGGCCAGCCCGACTGGTCCCTGACTCGGCCGCATGTCCATCTCCGGACCGTCCCGTTCCTTTGGGGGTTTCCCGGAAGTCTTCGTTTTTCCGTGGCGGGACGGTCTGTCAA
>NZ_JBHVUQ010000060.1:0-41299 GCF_042884105.1 Streptomyces sp. NPDC058157 | reverse complement strand
GGGGCACCTCCCAGCGGTAGCTGGGGGAGGAACGGGCGAAGGGCGGGGCGGGGAGACGTTCCGCGCAGCGGTACCCGGGGCCCGGGTTCCGGACATCCGGGTGGGCGGCGGGGGCCGGTCCCGTCGGCCGGCAGGGCCGCCGACCGGCGGAAGGGCGACCCGCTGGTCGCCGGAACCGGCCAGAGGGCGGGGGCCGCGCCCCCCGCGCCCCCCGATGGCCGTATCGGACCCTCCCCCGCCCAGCGCCAGCGTGGTGGCATGTCCATGCCCAAACCGGGCTCCCCTCCGCACGAACGGAGACCCCTCATGCCCCCGCGCAGACTCCCGCTCGGCGCCGCCGTCGCGGCCCTGGCGGCCCTGACGGCCCTCGCCGCCCCCGCCCCCGCCCAGGCCCAGGCCCAGGCGCAGGCCCGCCCCGACACCCCCTCCGTCCCCCCGCCCGGCCGCGTCACCGTCGAGGTCGCCGGGGTCAACGGCTCCGGCTGCCCCCAGGGGACCGCCGACGTCGCGGCCGCCTCCGACAACACCGCCTTCACCGTCACCTACAGCAACTACCTCGCCCAGACCGGCGCCGGCTCCGGCGGCACGGACTTCCGCAAGAACTGCCAGCTGGCCCTGCGGATCCACGTCCCCCAGGGGTTCACGTACGCCATCGCCCGCGCCGACTACCGCGGCTTCGCGCACCTCCAGCGCGGCGCCTACGGCCAGCAGCGCGCCAACTACTACTTCCAGGGCAACGCCCAGACCGCCCGCAGCACCCACCAGTTCAACGGCCCCTTCTCCGACAACTGGCAGGCCGCCGACCAGACCGACTACGCCGACCTCGTCTGGGCCCCCTGCGGTGAGGAGCGCAACCTCAACGTCAACACCGAACTGCGGGTCTACGCGGGCACGTCCGGCTCGCAGAACCTCAGCTTCATGAGCATGGACTCCACCGACGGCAGTGTCAGCACGGTCTACCACTTCGAGTGGAAGGAGTGCCCCGCGGCCTGACGGCCACGTCCGCACAGGGCTTCGCGCAGCAGACCCCAGGACCAGGAGTCAGGAGCGACAACGATGTCCCATTCCCTGTCCCGCACCCTGCTCACCGCCGCCGCGGCCGCCGCGCTCATCGCGACGTCCGCCCCCGCCGGGGCCGCCGCCCCGGGCTCCGGCGGCCTTCCGCCGATCACCGTCCCGCCCGACAAGATCGTGATCGAGCTCGCCACCGTGAACGGCTCCGGCTGTCGCGAGGGCACCGCCCAGGTGGCCGTGGCCCCCGACAACACGGCCTTCACCGTCACCTACAGCGAGTACATGGCCCAGGTCGGCCCCGGCGCCCCGCCGACGGCCTTCCGCAGGAACTGCCAGCTCAACCTGCGCGTGCACGTGCCGTCCGGGTTCACCTACGCGATCGTCCAGGCGGACTACCGGGGGTTCGCGTTCCTGCAGCCCGGGGCCTCGGGCCAGGAACGGGCGAACTACTACTTCCAGGGGATGCCGCAGACCACCCAGCGCACGCACACGTTCAGCGGACCGCTGAACGACAACTGGCAGACCAGTGACAAGACCGACTACGCGGACCTGGTCTGGTCCCCCTGCGGCGAGAAGCGCAACTTCAACATCAACACCGAGCTGCGGGTGAACGCCGGCACCTCGAACCCGCAGACGGCCACCAGCTTCATGGCCATGGACTCCACCGACGCCAGCGTGAACACGCTCTACCACCTCGCCTGGCAGACCTGCCCCGCGCCGAAGAAGGCGTAGCGGCGGCGGCCCGCCGAACGGGCGCCGGGCCCGGCCCCCTGGCGAGGGGTCGGGCCCGGCACTCGTTGCGATGGGATATGACTACCCGCCATACCGCGCGTTCGAACCACTTCCGGCCCGCCGGATCCGGACTACGGCGTCAGGAGAGCTTGCCGCCGTAGTCCGGGAGCTTGACCGTGCGCTCGGCGTGGCCGCCGACCAGGTCGCTCTCGTTGTTCCCGATGTTGGCGATGATCGTGTAGCCGCGGGCCTCGATCTCGGCGCGCCTGGCCGTCTTGTACGCGCTGACCTGCTCGAACAGGGCCGGCAGGTCGCGCACGTACAGCCCGGTGACCGGGTAGCCGACGGCCTTGAGGTTGCGCTCGGTCAGGGAGTACACGATGCCCGGGCGGGCGGTGACGAAGAAGATCGCGACCCCGCGCTGGTTCGCGTACTGGGTCAGCGCGCGGACCTTTTCGATCGCCGGGGTCGGGAACGTCCAGAACCAGTGGAAGTCCGTCTCCAGCGAGGAGTTGTCGATGTCCAGGACGATCGCGGGCTTCTCCCCGGCCGGGGAGGCCGCGATCCGCTGCTCGATGGCGGGGCGGGCGGCGTCGACGACGGCGGCCACGTCGCGCTGCCAGGTGGCGTAGTCGATGCCGAGGATCGCCGCGTTGCCGCCGGGCGCGGAGGCGGCGACCGCCGCCGGAGCGGGCGCGGGTGCGGGCGTGGCGGCCGGGGCCGCGGCGGCGGAGCCGGCCGGCAGCAGGGTCATCACGGCGGCCGCGGCGGCCACGGTCGCGGCGGCGGTACGGGACGTGCGGGTGCGGCGGGTGCTGCGCATGTGGGGGCGCTCCTGGGAACGGCTCGGCATCTACCGGGGATTGGCATGTACGTGCCCAGAGTTGGCCAGAATCCCCTGCGTGTCTACTGGCCGGTAGGAAACTTTTCGTGGCCGTGGAATGAATCCGCGGCGCCGCGCCCGCCGGGTGGCGGGGATTGTCCGAAAACGCGTTCTTGTTGCCCTCCCGGCCGCCGATGTGTCATGGACCCGTCATTCACCGGATGGCACGCACAGCCCAACCCCCCACGAAAGGCAGTGTGTTGACCGTGTCCACCCTTGCCACGATCCTCAAGCGCGGCCTCGCCGTCGGCGCCGTCGCCCTCGCCGCCGTCAGCCTCCAGCCCGCCGGCGCCAGCGCCTCCCCGACCCCCGTCGTCGGCGGCACCCGCGCCGCCCAGGGCGAGTTCCCCTTCATGGTCCGCCTCTCCATGGGCTGCGGCGGCGCCCTCTACACCCAGCAGATCGTCCTCACCGCCGCCCACTGCGTGAACGGCTCCGGCAACAACACCTCCATCACCGCCACCGCCGGCGTCGTCGACCTCCAGAGCAGCAGCGCGGTCAAGGTCAAGTCCACCAAGGTGCTCCAGGCCCCCGGCTACAACGGCCAGGGCAAGGACTGGGCCCTCATCAAACTCGCCAAGCCGATCAACCTCCCCACCCTGAAGATCGCCGACACCAAGGCCTACGACAACGGCACCTTCACCGTCGCCGGCTGGGGCGCCGCCCGCGAAGGCGGGGCCCAGCAGCGCTACCTCCTCAAGGCCACCGTCCCCTTCGTCTCCGACGCCGCCTGCCAGGCCGCCTACGGCGACTCCCTCGTCCCCTCCGACGAGATCTGCGCCGGCTACGACCAGGGCGGCACCGACACCTGCCAGGGCGACTCCGGCGGCCCCATGTTCCGCCGCGACGACACCAACGCCTGGATCCAGGTCGGCATCGTCAGCTGGGGCGAGGGCTGCGCCCGCGCCGGATACCCCGGCGTCTACTCCGAGGTCTCCACCTTCGCCGCCGACATCCGCGCCGCCGCCGCAGGCCTGTAACCCCACCGGTCCACCCCCGGCACCCCCCACCCGCGCACCTCGCCCTTCCGGCCGGACCCGAACCGGCCGGAAGGGCGAGCCCCCGGCCGGCCGGTAGCGGGCCGCCGCACCCCCGGGTCCCATGGACGGGGACACCCCGGCACCCCGCCGGGGCGGGCCCACCGGCGGCAGCGGGCCACAGGGCGACAGGGCCACAGGGCCACAGGGCCACAGGGCCACAGGGCCACAGGGCGACAGTGGGGCAGGCGGCGCATGACGATCAGAGTGGTCATCGCGGACGACCAGGACATGGTCAGGACCGGCTTCCGGATGATCCTCGAGAGCCAGCCCGACATCGAGGTCGTCGCCGACGCCCCCGACGGACAGGCCGCCCTCGACGCCGTCGCCGCCCACCACCCCGACGTCCTCCTCCTCGACATCCGCATGCCCCGCGTCGACGGCCTCGAAGTCACCCGCCGCCTCTCCGGCCAGGACACCCCCCGCATCGTCATCGTCACCACCTTCGACCTCGACGAATACGTCCACGCGGCCCTCCACGGCGGAGCCTCCGGCTTCCTCCTCAAGGACGCCAGCCCCGCCATGCTCGTCGAAGCCGTCCGCGCCGCGGCCGCCGGCGACGCCCTCGTCTCACCCGCCATCACCGTCCGCCTCCTGCGCGAGATGGCCCCCCGCATGGCCGGCCCCCAAGCCGCCCGCCGCCCCTCCGAACCCCTCACCGAACGCGAACAGGACGTCGTGCGCTGCCTCGCCCGCGGCCTCACCAACGCCGAGATCGCAGCCGAGCTCTACGTCTCCCTGTCCACCGTCAAGACCCACCTGGCCAACGTCCAAGCCAAGATCACCGCCCGCAACCGCGTCGAGATCGCCGCCTGGGCCTGGGAAAGCGGCCTCGCCTCCACCACCGCGTGAAAGCCCGTGAGCCCCCTCGCCTCCTGGGCCCGCCGCCACCCCCGCGCCGCCGTCCGGATCCGGCTGCTGCTCTCCGCGCTCCTCCTCGGCCTCGTCACCTTCGAAGGCGTCGTCCTCGCCCGCCAGCCCAGCCCCCCGCACGCCACCGTCTGGGTCTCCGGCATCCTCGTCTGCCTCAGCGCCGCCCCCTGGCCCGGCCTCCCCCTCCTCGCACGCGCCTGGTTCGCCGCCGCCACCACCTGGACCGTCACCCTCCTGCTCGTCCTCGGCGAACGGCCCACCATCGTCTGGGGCGCCGGCGAGGCCATCGCCCTCCTCGTCCTCCTCTCCCAGGTCCTGCTGCGCACCCCCGCCCGCACCGCCGCCGTCCTCGGCCCCCTCCTCGGCCTCGGCTGCATGGCCGTACCCGTACGCGACGCCGACCCCGGCCGCTTCACCCTCCTCTTCTCCGTCCTCACCGTCGTCGTCACCGCCTACTCGCTCCTGCTGCGCCTGCAGTCCGTGCAGCGCCTGCGCGAACTGCAGGCCGTACGCACCGCCGAACGCCTCGAACTCGCCCGCGAACTCCACGACCTCGTCGCCCACCACGTCACCGGCATCGTCGTCGAGGCCCGCGCCGCCCGCTTCACCCGCGTCACCGCCGAACGCGCCGCCGAGGTCTTCGCCCGCATCGAAACCGCCGGCGACGAGGCCCTCGGCTCCATGCGCCGCCTCGTCAAGATCCTCCGCGAGGACGACGGCACCCCCACGGCCCCCGCCACCGCACCCGTCGCCGGCCTCGCCGACATCCGCGACCTCGCCCGCCGCTTCGCCGGCCCGCCCGTCGTCCTCTACATCGAACAGGGCCTGGAGGACCGCATCCCCGGCGACGTAGCCGCCACCGCCCACCGCATCGTCCTCGAAGCCCTCACCAACATCGCCAAACACGCCGCCACCGCCACCGCCGTCCGCATCGGCCTGCGCACCGTCCCCGCCGGCCTCGAAGTACGCGTCGCCGACGACGGCGGACACCCCGCCCGGCTCTCCGACAAGGCCCGCGGCGGCGGCTACGGCCTCGCCGGAATGACCGAACGCGCCGAAGCCCTCGGCGGCCGCCTCACCGCCGGCCCCGCCCCCGAAGGCGGCTGGCTCGTCACCGCCCTGCTGCCCCTGTGAACCCGCCGCCCGGACCCCGTCTCACCCAGCGACATGCCAGAGGTGACACCCCCGCCCGCCACGTAAGCTCGGTGACCATGAACACCAGCGACCGCGACAGCGGCACCGACCCCGAGGCGATCGACGAGAACGTCACCGCCGAACTGGCCCGCCTGCGCGACAGCATCGACAACATCGACGCGGCCGTGGTCCACATGCTCGCCGAACGCTTCAAGTGCACCCAGCAGGTCGGCCACCTCAAGGCCCGCCACCACCTGCCCCCCGCCGACCCCGGCCGCGAAGCCAGCCAGATCGCCCGCCTGCGCCAGCTCGCCGAGAACGCCAAGCTCGACCCGGCCTTCGCCGAGAAGCTCCTCAACTTCATCATCGCCGAGGTCATCCGCCACCACGAGACCATCGCCGCCGCCGAGGAGTGACCCCCCGGTCGGGGCGGCCGCACCCCGCCCCGACCGGCCGCAAACGGCCTAGGACCCGGGCCCCCCATCCGGCAGCATGGGCCACATGTCCGCACTGACGCGCAACGAAGCGCAGCTCCGAGCCCAGCTCCTCGACGTCCACCACTACGCCGTCACCCTCGACCTCACCACCGGCGACGAGACCTTCGACTCCACCACCGTCATCCGCTTCAGCGCCCGCACCCCCGCGGACACCTTCGTGGAACTGAAGCCGGAGGAACTGCGCTCCGCCACGCTCGACGGCCACCCCCTCGACCCCGCCGCCCTCGACGGCAACCGGCTCCCCCTCACCGGCCTCACCGAAGGCCCCCACGAGCTCCGCCTCGACGCCCGCATGCGCTACTCCCGCACCGGCGAGGGCCTCCACCGCTTCACCGACCCCGCCGACGGCGAGACGTACGTCTACACCCAGATGTTCATGGACGACGTCCAGCGCGTCTTCCCCGCCTTCGACCAGCCCGACCTGAAGGCCGTCTTCGAGTTCACCGTCACCGCCCCCGCCCACTGGACCGTCCTCGCCAACGGCACCACCACCCGCACCGGCGAGCGCCCCGCCACCGGCGACGACGCGGCGGCCGCCACCTGGACCTCCGCCCCCACCCCCGTCATCTCCACCTACCTCGCCGCCGTCGCCGCCGGCCCCTGGCACAGCGTCACCACCGAACACGCCGGGCTCCCCTTCGGCATCCACTGCCGCAAGTCCCTCGCCCCCCACCTCGACGCCGACGCCGACGAGATCCTCTCCGTCACCACCGCCTGCTACGACCGCTACCACGAGAAGTTCACCGAGCCCTACCCCTTCGACTCCTACGACCAGGCGTTCGTCCCCGAGTTCAACGCCGGCGCCATGGAGAACCCCGGCCTGGTCACCTTCCGCGACGAGTTCGTCTTCCGCTCCGCCGTCACCGACACCGAACGCCAGCGCCGCGCCATGGTCATCGCCCACGAGATGGCCCACATGTGGTTCGGCGACCTCGTCACCCTCGCCTGGTTCGACGACATCTGGCTCAACGAGTCCTTCGCCGAGTACATGGGCTACCAGACCCTCACCGAAGCCACCCGCTTCACCGGCACCTGGACCGAGTTCGGCATGGAACGCAAGCCCTGGGGCTACGCCGCCGACCAGCGCCCCTCCACCCACCCCGTCGCCCCCGCCCCCGAGGACGTCCCCGACACCGCGTCCGCCCTCCTCAACTTCGACGGCATCTCCTACGCCAAGGGCGCCTCCGCCCTGCGCCAGCTCGTCGCCTGGCTCGGCGAGAAGGACTTCCTCGCCGGCATCAACACCCACTTCGCCCGGCACAAGTTCGCCAACGCCACCCTCGCCGACTTCGTCGACTCCCTCGCCGCCCACACCGACCGCGACGTCCACGCCTGGGCCGACATCTGGCTGCGCACCACCGGCATCGACACCCTCACCCCCCGCATCCAGGAAGGCGCCGGCGGCTGGACCCTCACCGTCGACCGCAACGGCAGCCGCCCCCACCGCATCAACGCCGGCACCTACACCCGCGCCACCGACGGCCTCCTGGAACGCACCGCCCTCCTCGACCTCGACGTCCCCACCGACGAGGTCCTCTCCGCCGCCGGCCCCCGCCCCGACCTCCTCGTCCTCAACGACGGAGACCTCACCTACGCCAAGATCCGCCTCGACGAGACCTCCCTCGAAACCGCCCTCCGCGGCCTCTCCCGCATCCCCGACCCCCTCACCCGCGCCGTCGTCTGGGGCTCCCTGCGCGACATGGTCCGCGACGGCGAACTCGACCCGTTCGACTACCTCCACACCCTCGAAGCCCACATCCCCGAGGAATCCGACCTCGCCGTCGTCCAGGGTGTCCTCGGCTTCGCCCGCACCCAGATCGCGGACCGCTACGCCGCCCCCGCCGCCCGCGACACCGCCCTGGGCCTCATCACCGCCGCCACCCGCGCCCTGCTGCGCCGCACCGAGGACGGCACCGACCCGGGGCTGCGCCTGGCCGCCGTCCGCGCCTTCATCGACAGCGCCACCCAGCCCGACACCATCGCCGCCTGGCTCGCCGACGGCACCGTCGCCGGAGGCCCCGAACTCGACCCCGAACTGAGCTGGCGCATCCTCGCCCGCCTCGCCGTCCTCGGCGCGATCGACGCGGACACCATCGACGCCGCCCTCGAAGCCGACCCCAGCGCCACCGGCCGCCAGGGTGCCGCCCGCTGCCACGCCGCCCTGCCCACCGACGAGGCCAAGGCCGCCGCCTGGCAGCGCCTCTTCCACGACGACGACCTGTCGAACTACCTGTTCACCGCCACCGCCCAGGGCTTCTGGCAGCCCGAACAGACCGAACTCGTCCAGGACTACGTCGCCCGCTACTACCCCGAGGCCATCGCCGTCGGAGCCCGCCGCGGCCCCGCCATCGGCGAAGCCGCCGGCCGCTGGGCCTTCCCCGCCCACCACGTCGACGAGGCCAACCTCCAGGCCGGGCACACCGCCCTGGAGGACCCCGGGATCACCCCGATGATGCGCCGCGTCCTCGTCGACCAGCTCGACGACCTCGCCCGCACCCTGCGGGTCCGCGGGGCCCTGGACTCCTGAGGCGCCCTACCGGAGACAGCCCACGATCCGCACCGACACCTGGGCACTGGCCGACAGGCCGCTGTCCGGGTCGGTCGCGGTGAACACCAGCGGATACGTCCCGTCGGGCAGCAGCGGCACCAGGAAGCCGCCCGACGGGCCCGCCCCCACCGCCACCGGCCCGTTCGGCCCCTTCAGCTGCCAGGCCGTGTACTGCGGGTCGGTGATCGCCCGGTCACCCGGCCGGGTCCGCGCCGACCCGGCGAAGTCCTCCTCGCACCCGCGCCGCAGCTGCCCGCCGCTCCCCGGCTGCCGGATCGCCACCGCCGGGGGCTGCGGCTGCTGCGGCGTACTCGCCGACGGCTGCGGGTTCCCACCGTTCGTGGGCCGGCCGGGGGAGGGGGAGTTCGGGGAGCCGGACGAGGGCGGGGCACCGTGCCCCGGCGACTGCGAGGGCGACGGGGACGCGGACGGAGACGGTGACGCGGACGGCGACCCCGACGCCGGAACGGAAGGCTCCACCCCCGGCACCGAAGGGAGGTCCGGCCGCCCCACCGAGGTCGGCGCCGGCCCCTTCGACGGCGAGGTGGCCTTCGCGTCGATCGTCGCGCACACCGCACTGGCGATCATCGGCTGTGCGTCCGGTATTCCGGCGACACGCAGCATCTGGTCGTGCCCGTCGTGCGCCTGCGCGTCCAGGTAGACGTTGCCCGTCGACGTCTCGGCGTCACTGTGCTCGACCCACGCCGAATCGTGGTAGAGCCCGCCCGGCTTCTGCTGGTTGACCCCCGTGACGTGCCACTCCCGCACCCGGCCCCCCGACGGCGTACCCGACACCGCCGGCCCGTCCGTCCCCGCGAACAGCCAGCCGTCCCCGAAGTACCGCTGCGGGGCCTCCGGCGCACCGTGCTCGTTGTCCGCCGGGAAGTCGAAACCGCCCCCCAGCAACAGCCGGTTCTTCGGACAGGCCACCGTCGCCTGCGCGCTGCCGCCCGCCGCGACCGCCACCTGGGCCGTCACCACCGACACACTCCTCAGCTTCACGCAGACCGGCCGCACCCCCACCGAGAAGTTCGCCTGCGGCGGCGGCGGATTCTGCAACTGCGTCATGCGCAGCACGTCGGAGGAGTCCTTCAACGGGAACGGACGGGAACTCAACTCCGTACCCGGGTTCAGATGCGTGACGAAATCACTCCCACCGGCCGCCGGACCGGCCGGACCGGGCGCCGCCGCCAGCGGCGTCAGCTGGTCCAGCGGAACCGGCGCCACCGGCCGCCCCTTCAGGGCCCGGTCGGCCTTGAACTCGGAGCCCACCATCGTGAACCCGTCCCCGCAGTGCGGTGTGGCCGTCGTCGTGGTCGTCATCCCCTTGAACGGCCCCTCGGTCGTCGCGTCGTGAATGCCCCCGGGAGGCGGGAACTTGCTCGTCCTGTCCAGGAACGCGTACGTGGTCCACTGGAAGTCCAGGCCGCCCTGCACCTGCGGCTTCGCGTTCACGCACAACGCGTACGAGGTCAGCGTCGACGCCGCGTCCCCCGGATTGAACGCCGACGCCAGCCACGCACCCCCGATGAAATGGCTGTTCGTCGCGAACCCCGACCCGGCGATCGCATACCCGCCGCCCAGCGCCGTCTCGTGCGGCAGGCACCCCGCCACCGTCAGCTGCTCCGCGCCCGCCGGCACCGACACCGACGTGCTGCGCTGGACCACCACCACCGGCTCCGGTCCCTGCGAGGTCCACCACACCCCCGCACCGGCCGCACCCGCGACCACCACGGCCCCCGCCGCGACCACCGCCGCCGTCTTCCCGCCGACCGCACCGGCCACCTTCGCCCACACCCCGGATCCAGCCATCGGGTCCCCTCCCGCAGAGCACGCGCGCCCCGTGCCGACCGCACTGTAGCCCCGCCGCGACCTGCGTCCCAGAGCCCGGAACACCAAGACTTCCCCATCCCGGCCCGCCCGCCCCCACCCCGCACCCGTACCGGTCGGACGGCCGAAAACCGACTCCCGTCCCCTCCCGAGGGTTACCCCATTCGAGTCTGATCGTTGTACCGGCCGGGTGTCCCGCCCGGCCCCGGCCACCGAGCAGCCGCCCAGGCACCCCACCGCGCCCACCCCGGAGGCCCCGATGACCGTGCCCACGCCCCCGCTCGCCGGCGGACAGGGCGGCGCCAACGCACTGCGGCCCCTCCTCGACACCGTCCTGAGCGCCCTGCGCACCGGAGCCGCCGAACGCGGCGGACCCCTCCCCGCCGGCGGCCCCCACACCACCGCCGCCCGCGTCCGCGCCACCCTCGGCGAGGTCCTGCCCGCCCACGGCACCGGCGACCACGAAGCCCTCGCCACCCTGGTCCACACCCTCGCCGCCGGCGCCGCGGACCCCGCCGACCCCCTCTGCGCCGCCCACCTCCACTGCCCCCCGCTCGCCGTCGCCGCGGCCGCCGACCTCGCCGTCAGCGCCCTCAACCCCAGCCTCGACTCCTGGGACCAGGCCCCCGCCGCCTCCGCCCTCGAAGCACACCTCACCGCCGCCCTCGCCGCCGAGCTCTACCCCACCCGCCACCCCGACGCCCTCCTCACCACCGGCGGCACCGAAGCCAACCAGCTCGCCCTCCTCCTCGCCCGCGAACGCCACGGCCCCCGCCTCACCGTCGTCCACGGAGCCAACGCCCACCACTCGATCCCCCGAGCCGCCTGGCTCCTCGGCCTGCCCCCCACCCACACCCTCCCCACCCCCACCGGCACCCTCGACCCCGCCACCCTCGACGCCGCCCTCACCCGCACCCCCGGCCCCGTCCTCGTCACCGCCACCGCCGGCACCACCGACGCGGGCCTCATCGACCCCCTCCCCGCCCTCGCCGACGTCTGCGACCACCACGGCGCCGAACTCCACGTCGACGCCGCCTACGGCGGAACCCTCACCTTCAGCCCCCGCCACCGCCCCAAGCTCGCCGGCCTCGACCGCGCCCACTCCCTCACCCTCGACCTGCACAAACTCGGCTGGCAACCCGTAGCCGCAGGCCTCCTCGCCGTCCCCGACACCCGCCTGCTGGCCCCCCTCGCCCACCAGGCCGACTACCTCAACGCCACCGACGACACCGAAGCCGGCCTGCCCGACCTCCTCGGCCGCTCCCTGCGCACCACCCGCCGCCCCGACGCCGTCAAGATCGCCACCACCCTGCGCTCACTCGGCCGCGACGGCCTCGCCCACCTCATCGACCACACCTGCGCCACCGCCCGCCACTTCGCCGACCTCCTCGACGCCCACCCCGGCTTCGAACTCCACGCCCACCCCACCATCACCACCGTCCTCTTCCGACCCACCCCCACGGACGACGACCGGCTCGCCACCCTGCGCCGCACCCTCCTCCACGACGGCACCGCCGTCCTCGGCCGCGCCACCGCCGACGGCCGCCTGTGGCTCAAGGCCACCCTCCTCAACCCCCACACCACGACCGGGGACCTGGACACCCTCATCGCCCACCTGGAAGGCAGAACCCACCGATGACCGCCCAGCACGATGCACCCCACGACCTCGTCGGAATCGGCATCGGCCCCTTCAACCTCTCCCTCGCCGCCCTCAGCCACGGCCTCCCCGCCCAGGGCGCCGACCGCCTCGCCACCGCCTTCTACGACCAGCGCCGCGACTTCCGCTGGCACCCCGGCCTCCTCATCGACGGCGCCACCCTCCAAGTCCCCTTCCTCGCCGACCTCGTCACCCTCGCCGACCCCGCCAGCCCCTGGACGTTCCTGAACTACCTCAAGCACAAGGAACGCCTCTTCCCCTTCTACTTCGCCGAGCAGTTCCACATCCAGCGCGCCGAATACGACGCCTACTGCCGCTGGGTCGCCGGCCGCCTGCCCTCACTCCACTTCGGCCACCAGGTCGACGCCGTCCGCTGGAACCCCGAACGCGACCTCTTCGAAGTCGACTACACCCAGCTCGACCCCGACGGGGAAGCCGAAGCCCTCGGCCGCACCTACACCCGCAACCTCGCCCTCGGCATCGGCACCGCCCCCTACGTCCCCGAACCCCTGCGCCCCCTCGCCGACGCCCCCACCGTCCCCGTCATCCACTCCTCCGACTACCTCGACAACCGCGCCCGCATCCTCGGCGCCGAACACGTCACCGTCATCGGATCCGGCCAGTCAGGAGCCGAGGTCTTCCTCGACCTCCTGCGCGCCCGCCCGGCCGGGCGCGAACGCCTCACCTGGCTCGCCCGCACCCCCTCCTTCGCCCCCATGGAGTACTCCAAGCTCGGCCTCGAACACTTCACCCCCGACTACACCCGCTACTTCCACTCCCTGCCCGAACCCGTCCGCGACCGCCTCGTCCCCGCCCAGTGGCAGCTCCACAAGGGCATCGACGCCGCCACCATCGCCGCCATCCACGAGGAGCTCTACCGCCGCACCCTCCACGGCGGCTGGCCCGACACCGTCCTCACCCCCGGAGTCACCGTCCGCACCGCCGGCCGCGTCGCCACCACCAAGGTCGAACTCCACCTCGAACACGCCCAGCAGGGCACCCGCTCCCGCCTCACCACCGACGCCGTCGTCCTCGCCACCGGCTACCGGGAACGCCCCCTGACCAGCCTCTTCGCCGGCCTCGACCCCTACATGCGCAAGGACTCCTCCGGCCGCCCCCGCATCGACGACCGCTACCGGATGGTCCTCGACCCCTCCGTCAGCGGAACCGTCTTCGTCCAGAACGGCGAACGCCACACCCACGGGGTCGGCGCCCCCGACCTCGGCCTCGCCGCCTGGCGCAGCGCCGCCATCCTCAACACCCTCACCGGCAAAGAGCCCTACCCCCAGCCCGACCGCACCGCCTTCACCACCTTCGGCCTCGAACAGCGCGAACACACCCGCCCCCGCCCCGCCGTCGACCTCCTCCCGCTCGTCGACCACCCCTGAACGCACCCGGGGCCGGGCCCCGCCCCACGGCGGAACCCGGCCCCGGACGGGACGAGCGCGGTACTAGAAGACCGGCACCCCGGCCCGCGTCAGCTTCCAGTCCACCGAAGCGAACTGCGCCGGGTCGATCGTCCCCTTCGCCTTCACCCACTGGATGATCGTGGTGCGGATCTCCTCCGAGTTCGACCACAGCTGCCTGGCCTGCGGCACGTGCGGGAAGTTGCCGCCACCCGAAGCCCGGTAGTTGTTCACCGCCAGCACGAACTGCGCCGCCGCCTCCACCGGCTTGCCCTGGAACGACAGGTTCGAGATCCGCGCACCCTTCGGCTGCGCGATGTCGATGTCGTAGGACAGCCCGTACAGCGCGTCGTAGTTGTAGTCCGGGGTCGACTCCGCGTTCGTGATCTTCGCCGGGTCCACCACGTCACCGGGCGCCGTCTGGACGTAGTACTTCGCCGAGTACTCCAGGTAGTCCTTGAGCTGCGCACCCGTCAGCAGACGCGCCTCCAGGGTGTTCTCGAACGGGTACAGCCCCGCCGCGTCCTTGATCGTCACCTGCCCGGCCGGGATGGAGGCCGTCCGGGAGAAGCAGGACGCCTGCGACAGCACCGGCAGCGCCGCCCACTCCGTGCCCGCCAGGGCGCCCTTGACCGTCTCCGCCTGCACGTGGCTGATCAGGTCGATGATCGGGACGTCCTTCACCGGGCCGTCCGCCGAGCTCATCGCCAGCTTCGAGGTGCCGATCACCTGGTTGACGTACGCCACCACCTTGCGGTGCTCGTCCGACAGCAGGTTCGTGATCTTCGGGTCCTCGGCGGCCGTGTTCGAGTTCAGCACCTTCGCCGACACCTTCGACACCGACCAGCGGCCCCGGTCCCACGCCAGCTCGAAGTCGAACAGCGTCAGCCGCTGCCCCCACTTCAGCGGCTCCGACAGCACCACGTCCTTGCCGGTCGCCTTGTTCTTCACCCGGTACTCCGGGATCTCCGTGTGCGCGTGGCCCACCAGGATCGCGTCGATCCCCGGCACCTGCTCGGCCACCAGACCGGCCGCGTTCTCGATGTACGGCAGCTGGTCACCGTACGAGGACGTACCGCTCGACCCCGAGTGCGCCGAGACGATCACCACGTCCGCGCCCATCGACCGCAGCCGGGGCACGTACTTCGCCGCCTGCTCCTCCAGACCCGGGAAGGTCATCTTCCCCTGCACGTTCGCCTTGTCCCAGATCGCGATGCCCGGGTTGGTCAGCCCCAGCACCGCCACCTTCACGTCCCGCCCGTGCGGGGTCCGCAGCCGGTGCATGCTGTACGGGGCGAACGCCGGCTTCAGGGTCTTCGCGTCGAGCGCGTTCGCCCCCAGCAGCGGGAAGTGGCACTGCTCCTCGAACTTGCGCAGCACCGGGATGCCGTAGTTGAACTCGTGGTTGCCGATGGCCGCCGCGTCGTAGCCGATCGCGTTCATCGCCTGCGCCATCGGGTGCACCGGGCCCCGGCGTGCGGTGATCGGGTCCACCTTGGCGTAGTAGTACGCCAGCTGCGTGCCCTGGATGGTGTCACCGGCGTCGATCAGGAGGGTGTTGCACCGCCCCTTCTCCGCCCGCACCTGGTTCACGAGCGTCGAGATCTTCGCCAGGCCGATGTCGTTGTGCGCCTTGTCGTCGAACTCCTTGTCCGTGAAGTAGTCCCAGTTGAAGACGTTCCCGTGCAGGTCGGTCGTCCCCATCACGGTGAACGAGTACGTCCGCTGCTTCGCCGACGGCGCGGCGGCGGCCGGCGCGGCGGCGGCCGGAGCGGCCGTCGCCCCCGCCAGCGCCACGGCGGCACCCGTCGCGGCCGAAGCCCCCATGAACGTCCTACGGTCGAACCCCATGTCACTCTCCCCTGGTCAGGCGTATGTCAGTACAGCGTCAAAACGCGTGGACAACGCGCGTAGATTCTGACCGATGGGTAACAAGCCGCAACACCCCACCCAGGTTTCGATCCGATGACCAGACCCGAACGGGCGACGGTGCGACAGTGAAACCATGACCCAGGACGCCACGCACACCCAGGCCACCCACCAGCCCTACGGCACCCCCGAAGTGCCCCGCGTCGCCGTCCGCGGCGAAGCCCGCCTCGAAGTCGACCCCGAGATCGCCCGCATCGGCATCACCGTCACCGCCCGCGGCACCGACCGCCGCAGCGCCCTCGACGACCTCACCCGCCGCAACAACACCGTCCTCGACCTCGTCAAGAGCTACGGCGACCCCGTCGAGAAGCTGGAGACCGGCGCCTTCTCCATCACCCCCGAACTCACCCGCCACGGCCGTGCCGAACGCGTCCGCGCCTACCACGGCACCGTCCACATCACCGCCGAACTGAACGACTTCACCGCCCTCGGCGAACTCACCACCCGCCTCGCCGACCTCGAACTCACCCGCGTCGACGGCCCCTGGTGGGCCCTGCGCCCCACCTCGCCCGCCCACGGCGAAGCCCGCCGCCAGGCCGTCCTCGAAGCCGTCCAGCGCGCCCGCGAATACGCCCGTGCCCTCGGCGCCGACCTCGCCGCCCTCGTCGAGCTCGCCGACCTCGGCGCCGAGAACGCCGCCCCCCTCGCCATGGCCGCCCCCGCCGGCGCCTACCGCTCCATGGCCTTCGCCACGGCCGAGGAGGAAGCCGCCCCGCCCCTCGACCTCGAACCCCAGCGGCAGACCGTCTACGCCCAGGTGAACGCCCGCTTCACGATGACCCCGCCGCAGCTCTGAAACCCGTACGAAACGCCGAAGCGGTGACCCCGTGGGGGTGCTCATCGGAGCACCCCCACGCACATTCAACAAATGTCAACAAGCCTTTGCCCAAAGGTTGTTGAGCAGACACGCCCACCACATTTCCTACCCCTCGGTAGGGCATACCCTCGCCCCATGCGCCGAGCGAAAATCGTATGTACCCTGGGCCCCGCCACCGACTCCTACGACCAGATCAAAGCCCTGGTCGAAGCCGGAATGGACATCGCCCGCCTCAACCTCAGCCACGGCACCTACGCCGAACACGAGGAGCGCTACCAGCGCGTACGCAAGGCCGCCGACGAAACCGGCCGCAGCGTCGGCATCCTCGCCGACCTTCAAGGCCCGAAGATCCGCCTCGGCCGCTTCCACGAAGGACCCGTACTCCTTGAACGCGGAGACGAGTTCACCATCACCGTCGAAGACCACGAAGGCGACCGCCACACCTGCGGCACCACCTACAAGGGCCTCGCCCACGACGTCACCACCGGCGAACGCATCCTCGTCGACGACGGCCGCGTCACCCTCGAAGTCACCGCCGTCGAAGGCCCCCGCGTCCACACCCGCGTCATCGAAGGCGGCATGGTCTCCGACCACAAGGGACTCAACCTCCCCGGCGTCGCCGTCTCCGTCCCCGCCCTCTCCGACAAGGACATCGAAGACCTCCGCTGGGCCCTGCGCACCGGCGCCGACGTCATCGCCCTCTCCTTCGTCCGCACCGGCCGCGACATCGAAGACGTCCACCGCATCATGGACGAGGAAGGCCGCCGCCTCCCCGTCATCGCGAAGATCGAAAAGCCCCAGGCCGTCGAGAACATCGACGACATCGTCGCCGCCTTCGACGGCATCATGGTCGCCCGCGGCGACCTCGGCGTGGAAATGCCCCTGGAACAGGTGCCCATCGTCCAGAAGCGCGCCATCAAACTCGCCAAGCGCAACGCCAAGCCGGTCATCGTCGCCACCCAGATGCTCGACTCGATGATCGAGAACTCCCGCCCCACCCGCGCCGAAGCCTCCGACGTCGCCAACGCCGTCATCGACGGCACCGACGCCGTCATGCTCTCCGGCGAGACCAGCGTCGGAAAGCACCCCGTCGAAACCGTCCGGACCATGGCCCGCATCGTCGAAGCAGCCGAAGAGGACATCCTCGCCAAGGGCCTCCCGCCCCTGACCGACCGCAACAAGCCCCGCACCCAGGGCGGAGCCGTCGCCCGCGCCGCCGCCGAAATGGGCGACTTCCTCGACGCCAAATACCTCGTCGCCTTCACCCAGAGCGGAGACACCGTCCGCCGGCTCTCCCGCTACCGCTCACCCATCCCCCTCCTCGCCTTCACCCCCGACCCCGCCACCCGCTCCCAGCTCAACCTCACCTGGGGCGTCGAAACCTTCCTCGGCCCCCACGTCGACTCCACCGACGCCATGGTCGCCCAGGTCGAAGAGGAACTCCTGCGCATCGGCCGCTGCCAGACCGGCGACATCGTCGTCATCACCGCCGGCTCACCCCCCGGCGTCAGCGGCAAGACCAACCTCGTCCGCATCCACCACATCGGCGACCCCGTCCACTGACGCGCACACGAGAACACCGCCGCAGCCCCTCGGAGGCCCGGCGGTGTTCCCATGCCCCCACACCTCACCTCAACGGCACAGGACCTGGTCCACCAGCCCCTCCAACCGCTCCGTCACCGCGTAATCGGCCGGATCCGTCGTCACCGCGATGCTCACCGCACGCCCGTCCGGCCCCACCCCGCCCCGGGTCTCGAACCCCGTGATGTCACCGCCGTGCCCCCAGTACACCCCGCCGCACGACAACGGCCGGCTCATCAGCCCCAGCCCGTACCCCGCACCCGAATCCCCGACCGGCACCGTCGTCCGCATCGCCCGCAACTGCTCGTCCCGCAGCAGACGACCCCCCAGCAACGCCGAGAAGAACCGGTTCATGTCCGAGTTCGTCGACACCATCTGACCCGCCGCCCACGCCGCCGACGGATCGATGGCCGTCACGTCCCGCAGCGCCCCGCCCACCGCGTCCTGGTGGTAGCCGTGCGGATGCGCCTCCCGGATGCCCCGGTCACGAGGCGCCGGGAAATACGTGTGCCGCAACCCCAGCGCCCGCACCACCCGCCGGTCGATCTCCTCCGCGAGCGGCCGCCGCGCCACCTTCTCCACGATCAGACCGGCCAGCACGTAGTTCGTGTTGCTGTAATGGAACGTCTTCCCGTCCGTCGACGTCGCCGGATGCCGGAACGCGATCTCCAACACCTCCCGCGGCTCCACGTACCGCCCCTGCTCGATCGCCTCCCCGACCTCCGCCTCGTAGTCCGGAATACCACTCGTGTGCTGGAGCAGCTGCCGCACGGTGATCTTCCGACCGTCGAAACCGTCCCCGCGCACCACCCCCGGCAGGTGCTTCTCCACCAGATCGTCCAACCCCAGCCGACCCTCACCCACCAGCTGCAACAGCACCACGGCCGTGAACACCTTCGTGTTGCTCCCGATCCGCACCTGCCCGTCCCGAGGCACCCCCGCACCCGTCGCCCGGTCACCGACCCCGGCCGTATAGGTCCGCGTACGCCCGTCCCCCTCCGTCACGGTCGCCAGCGCCCCGGGCACACCGCCCTCCCGCACCAGCCCGTCCAACCCCCGCTGCACCGCATCCGGCCGCCCCGCCGCGAACGCCACCGGCTGCGCCGCGACCCCCAGCGCCAGTACCCCGACCGCCACCGCAGCCGCCATCCGCCGCCCACCCATGGACCCTCCCCGGAAATCGCCGAACCGGCACCACTCCGTGCCACACCCAACGATCACCGGGGACCGGCCCCCGACGGCATCCCGCCACCCACCCGACCCCAGGTGGGGCAAACCCCCCTTACCAGCCGAACCGCCGGTCCACCTCCGCCTCGAACTCCTCGAAGCTCAACACCTGATCGCCGTTCTTGTCCGCCGCGTCGAACAACGCCGACGACGCGTCCGCGTCCCCCAGACCCCAGAACGGCAGATCCCCCCGCGCCGCCAGCGTCGGCCCCTTCGACCGCAGGGCCGAAATCACCTCCAGCCGCGTCAGCTCACCGTCATGGTTCAGATCCAACGCATCGAACAACTTCCGAGCCTTCTCGCTCACCGAGGCACCCCTTCATACGATCTCCGGTCGCCCCCAACCTAGGGCACCCACCCCGGCACCACCTCCCACCCGTTCACCGCCCACACCAACCGCCAATACCGCTCCACCCGAGGATCCACCGGCCCCTCCACCCCCGGCCCCGCCCGGAACGCCTCACCGAACCCCTCGTCACCCATCAACCCCACCAACTCCACCCACGCCGCCACCTGCTCCGCCGACGGATCCTCCGGCAGATCCGGCGCAGCCACCCGCACCATCGCCGCCACCGACTCCTCCGCCCCCTCCACCAGCCGGTCCACCAACCGCCGCCGCTCCCGCGCCGACAACCGCGTCACCTCGTGCATCAACCGAACCTCCTCAGGACTCGACCCGCGCTCGGCCACCAACCGCAACACCGCCCGGCGCAACCGCAACACCCGGATCTGCGCCTCCACCGCATCGGCATGCACGGCAGCCACCTCGGCCACCGGCAACTCCCGATCCAGCACCCGCCGCACACTGGGCAGATCCACCCCCAGCTCCCGCAGCGTCCGCACCAGCTCCAGGCGCACCAGCGCCCCGACGTCGTACAACCGGTACCCGGCACCACTACGACCGGCCGGCACGACGATCCCCTCATCGGAGTAGAACCGGATGGTCCGCACCGCCAGCCCCGACCTCCGGGCCAGCTCCCCGATCGAAAACCACTCCGCCGCGCCGTCCATGCCCCCACCCTGAGGTCTCCACCCACTGGAGACTCAAGGCTAGACTTGCGGCCGATGTCGTAACAGAATCAGTTGCAACACGGACGACGGCAGGAGAGGCCGATGAGCGCGAACAGCCGCATGACCGTGGCCACCCACACCCTCACCTGGATGGCCCTCGTCTGCCCCCAACGCCCCGACGGCATCGTCACCTCCGACCAGATCGCCGACAGCGTCAACACCAACCCCGTCGTCATCCGCCGCACCCTCGGCCACCTCCGCGACGCCGGCCTCGTCGCATCCCGCCGCGGCGTCGGCGCCGGCTGGCTCCTGACCCGCCCCCCGCGGGAGATCACCCTCAGGGACGTCTACCTCGCCGTGGAACCCGACCCCCTCCTCGCACTCCACGCCGCCACCCCGAACCAGAAATGCCCCATCGGCACCGGCATCCCACCCGTCCTCCGCGAGACCTACGACCGCGCGGAAGAAGCGATGAAACGCGAACTGGCGACGGTCACCATCGCCGACGTCCTCCGCGACACCGTCGCCACCCCCACCTGACACCGGCCGACCCCCAGGGTCGGCCCCTTTTCAGCCCATCATCGTAACCAACATGGTTACATCAACGCCCCGGAGCCACCCACCCGTGCACCACCACCGCCCACTCCTCACCCTCGCCACCGCCATGTTCGCCATCGGCACCGACAGCTTCGTCATCGCCGGCATCCTCCCCGACGCGGCCCACTCCCTCGACGTCCCCCTCGGCACCGCAAGCTGGCTCCTCACCGCCTACGCCCTCACCTACGCCCTCCTCGGCCCCGTCATGGCCGCCCTCACCACCCAATGGCCCCGCCGCACCCTCTTCCTCACCGGCTTCACCCTCTTCACCACCGGCAACCTCCTCACCGCCTACGTCCCCCTCTTCCCCCTAGCCCTCGCCGCCCGCGCCCTCGCCGGACTCGGCGGCGCCATGATCACCCCCGCCGCCGTCGCCGCAGCCACCGCACTCGCCCCACCCGAACGCCGCGGCCGCGCCATCGCCACCGTCATGACCGGCCTCAGCGCCGCCACCGCCCTCGGCTCACCCCTCGGCACCGCCCTCGCCGGCCTCACCCACAACTGGCGCACCACCATGCTCTTCGTCACCGCCCTCGGCCTCCTCGCCGCCGCAGGCACCGCCCTCTACCTCCCCACCCTCCCCACCCCACCCACCATCCCCCTCCGCACCCGCCTCACCCCCCTCACCGACCACCGCATCGGCCTCACCCTCCTCACCACCCTCCTCGCCTACACCGGCCTCTACACCGTCTACTCCTTCATCGGCCCCGCCCTCGACCGCGCCACCCACGACAACGGCACCACCCTCGCCGCCCTCCTCTTCGCCTGGGGCCTCGCCGCCACCGCCGGAACCCTCGCCTCAGGCCCCCTCACCGACCGCTACGGCAGCCGCCGCATCATCAACACCGCCCTCACCCTCGCCGCCGTCAACTTCGCCCTCCTCCCCTGGACCAGCGCCCACCTCCCCACCACCCTCGCCGCCCTCACCCTCTGGGGCCTCTGCGGCTGGGGACTCCTCGCCCCCCAGACCCACCGCCTCATCACCACCCTCCCCACCGCCGCACCCCTCCTCACCGGCCTCGCCTCCGCAGCCGTCTACGTCGGCGTCGCGATCGCACCGGTCGCCGGACAGGCCGGCCTCACCCGACTCGGCCCCCACTGGCTCGGCCCCGTCGGCGCCACCCTCATCACCCTCGCCCTCGTCACGGCGGAAGCCGCCCACACCGCCATCCACCGCAAGGAAACCGAAACCCAGTGATCACCACCGAACGCCTCCGCCTGCGCCCGCTCACCGAGAACGACACCGACTGGTGGGTCCACCTCCACGCCGACGAGGACGTCAGCCGCTACGTCGGCCACTACACCCACACCCAGGCCTCGGCCCGCCTCCGCGACATACAGCAGCAGTGGACCGACCGCGGCCACGGCCTCTGCGCCGTCGAACTCCGCACCACCGGCGAACCCATCGGCCGCTGCGGCCTCAACTGGTGGGAACGGTTTCAGGAAACCGAAATCGGCTGGACCTTCGCCCGCCCCCACTGGGGCCACGGCTACGCGACGGAAGCGGCCCGCGCCGTCCTCGCCTGGGGTTTCGGCCCCCTCGCCCTCGACCGCATCACCGCCATGATCCACCACGGCAACACCGCCTCGACGGCCGTCGCCCAACGCCTGGGCTTCACCCCCCTCCGCGAGGACACGGTCCTGGACCGCCCCTGCACGGTCTACGCCCTGGACGTCAGTACTTCGGCCCGACGTGGGCGTCCATGAGGGCGACGGACTCCTTCCGGGCGATGGAGACGTTGAAGGGATCACTGCCCCGCGCGAGGACGGTCCACTGGACGCCGACCTTGGCGAGGGTGTCCGTGCAGAGCCGCCGGATGTCGTCGGACTTGTTGGTGAAGAAGTACCGGGGGTACTCGTACCGCTTGCCGTTCCGCACGGTCCAGTTGGTGATCCGGCACCCGTCGGAGTGGATCAGCCCCCGGATGAACTCCCACGGGTGAGCGTCCACGATGGCCTGCTGCCAGTCCTCAAGGGTGATCTGCCGTTCGTGTTTCCTGCCTGGGCCGTGTTGCGGAAAGAGGCACGGGAGGTGCTTGAAGTAGACCTTGATGTTGTGTGCGCCGATGCTACGCACCCGGCAGGTTGCGTTATGGGGAAAGACGGCACGTAGAGCAGCCTCCGCCTCGTCCTGGATGCCGGGCCAAGCGTCATCGAGAGTGATCATCAAGCTCGGTACCTTGTGTTTGGCGTAGTGGCTGATGTGGCCGTCGCCCAGATAGAGGCCTAGAAGGTACGAGTAGGCCGAGATGTCGAGCTCCCGCTCGTCACATATGGGGCAGAGCAAGGAGGGGCGGACGGTGACGGGCTCATTGCGCTTCACACGATCCTTGTGCTTCCAGTAGCTGATCGTGCCGAGTGGCACGTTGAGCCGCTGGGCCACCTCGGTGTTCTTGGCGCCGCCGCGCAAGAGGGTGAGGGCCGTCTGGCGTACTTCGAGGCTGTGAAACTCCATGCGACAACCGTGCGTGATGCATGGTTGCCCCGCGTAGCAAAAAGCGAACGTTCACGCGAAGGTGAACGTCCGCTTTTCGGACATGTGCCGGGTGCGGGATTCGAACCCGCACGCCCTTTCGGACAGATGTGTTTGAGACATCAGCGTCTGCCATTCCGCCAACCCGGCAGGCTTGCTCGTCGGAGTGTACCGGGTGACCGTGCGCCGCCGCTGCTAGGTAGGCTCATCCAAGCAGCACAGCCCCGCAAAGAGGAGCCCCCGTGACCGCCGAGCACGAGTCGACGCCCACGCCCGACGCCGACCAGTCGCACGTTCCGCCGCTGACGACCCGCGTCGTCATCGCCGAGGACGAGGCGCTCATCCGTCTCGACCTCAAAGAGATGCTCGAAGAGGAGGGCTACTCCGTGGTCGGCGAGGCCGGCGACGGGCAGACGGCCATCGAGCTGGCGCGCGAGCACCGTCCCGACCTCGTGATCCTCGACGTGAAGATGCCCGTCCTCGACGGGATCTCCGCCGCCGAGAAGATCGCCGGGGAGTCCATCGCCCCGGTCCTCATGCTCACCGCGTTCTCGCAGCGCGACCTCGTCGAGCGGGCGCGGGACGCCGGGGCCATGGCGTACCTGGTGAAGCCGTTCAGCAAGAGCGACGTGGTGCCGGCCATCGAGATGGCGGTGTCCCGGTTCGCGGAGCTGAAGGCGCTGGAGAAGGAGGTCGCGGACCTCTCGGCGCGCCTGGAGACCCGGAAGCTGGTGGACCGGGCGAAGAGCATCCTGCAGACGCAGTACGGGCTGACCGAGCCGGCCGCGTTCCGGTGGATCCAGAAGACGTCGATGGACCGCCGCATGTCGATGCAGCAGGTCGCGGAGGCGGTCATCGAGGACGCCGAGGAGAAGAAGCAGCAGGCGGGCAAGTAGCCCGGACACGCGTGCGGCCCGTCTCCCCCCGAGGGGAGGCGGGCCGCACGGGTTTCAGGGCGGTCAGTCCTCGCCGAGGTACGCCTTGCGGACGTCCTCGTTGACGAGGAGCTCGCGGCCGGGGCCGGTCAGGACGATCTTGCCGATCTCCATGACGTGGCCCTGGTCGGCGAGCGACAGCGCGGCCTGGGCGTTCTGCTCGACGAGCAGGATGGTGGTGCCCGAGGCCTTGAGTTCGGCGACGGTCGCCATGATCTTCTGCATCATCAGCGGCGAGAGGCCCATGGAGGGCTCGTCGAGCATGAGCAGCTTGGGCTGGGACATGAGCGCGCGGCCCATGGCGAGCATCTGCTGTTCGCCGCCGGAGAGGGTGCCGGCGGCCTGCTTGCGGCGTTCTCCCAGGATGGGGAAGAGGTCGTAGGCGCGCTGGACGTCCTTCTGGATGCCTTCCTTGTCGCTGCGGAGGAAGGCGCCGAGGAGGAGGTTGTCCTCGATGCTCATGCGGGGGAAGATGTGCCGGCCCTCGGGGGAGTGGGCGAGACCGAGCGAGACGATGTTGTGTGCGGGGACCTTCTTGAGGGACTTGCCCTGGAACTTGATCTGGCCGCCCTTGGGCTTGATCAGTCCGGAGAGGGTGCGCAGGGTGGTCGTCTTGCCGGCGCCGTTCGTCCCGATGAGGGTGACGATCTGGCCTTCTTCGACGGTGAAGGAGATGCCCTTGACGGCTTCGATCTTGCCGTAGGCGACGCGGAGGTCCTCGACCTCCAGGAGTGCGGTCACTTGGCTTCTCCGTCCGTGCTGGTGGTGCTGGTGGTGCTGTCCCCCGCGGGGGCCTCTGCCTGTGCCTCGGGGGCTTCCTCGGCGTGGGCCTCTTCGGCGTGGGCTTCGGCGGCCTCGACTTCGGCGACCTCGTCGGCGCCGGGGGCGCCTTCGAAGGGTTCGCCGAGGTAGGCGGCGACGACGCGTTCGTCGCTCTGGACTTCGGTGGCGGTGCCTTCGATGAGCTTTTCGCCCTGGACGAGGCAGGCGACGCGGTCGCAGAGGTTGAAGATGAAGCGCATGTCGTGCTCGATGACGAGGACGGCGATGCCCTTGTCCCGGATGGCGAAGATGAGTTCTTCGGCGGCCCGGGTCTCCTGGGGGTTCATGCCGGCGGTGGGCTCGTCGAGGAGGATGAGGCCGGGGTCGCTGGCGAGGGCGCGGGCGATTTCGAGCTTGCGCTGTTCGCCGTAGGGGAGGTTGCGGGCGAGGTGTTCGGCCTTGTGGTCGAGGCCGATGAACTCGAGCAGCTCCATGGCCTTCTCGCGGCTGGCGGCTTCTTCCTTGTGGAAGCCGGGGAGCCGCAGGAGGGCCGACCAGAGGCCTTCTTTGGTGCGGGTGTGGCGTCCGACGAGGACGTTTTCCAGGACCGTCATGTTGTTGAAGAGACGGATGTTCTGGAAGGTGCGGGCGATGCCGGCCGCGGTGACCTTGAAGGACTTGGGGGGCAGGACCGTGCCCTTGTACCGGACTTCGCCCTCGGTGGGGATGTAGAGGCCGGTGAGGCAGTTGAAGAAGGTGGTCTTGCCGGCGCCGTTGGGGCCGATGAGGCCGACGATCTCGCCGCTGTTGACGGTGAGGTCGACGTTCTTGACGGCGGTGAGGCCGCCGAAGCGCATGGTGACGCCGCGGGCGTCGAGGACCGTTTCGGTGGTGGTCGTCGTCATGGTCAGGCCCCTGCCTTGCTGAGGACTGCCGGAGCTTCGAGGTCCTGGTGGAGCTCGAGCTGGTTGCGGCGGTTGGGGATGAGGCCTTCGGGGCGCAGGCGCATGAGGATGACGAGTGCGATGCCGAAGACGAGGAGCTGGTAGTCGCCGAGGAACTGGAGCTTGTTGGGGATCAGGAAGAGGAGGGATCCGCCGACGAGGGGTCCGGAGATGGTTCCCATGCCGCCGAGGACGACCGCGGCGAGCAGGAACGCGGAGTTCGGGGGGAGGGAGTTGGCGAACTGGTACTGGTCGGGGGTGACCGTGTACTGGACGTGGGCCTGGACGGCGCCGGCGAGGCCGGCGAGGGTGGCGCCGAGGGCGAAGGCGATGAGCTTGACGCGGAAGCCGTTGATGCCCATGGCTTCGGCGGCGGTCTCGTCTTCGCGGATGGCGACCCAGGCGCGGCCGATGCGGGATTCGGCGCTGCGGCGGAAGACCATGACCACGATGAGGGTGACCAGGAGGAGCAGCAGGAAGTAGTTGGCGAAGCGGCCGATGGTGAAGCCGGCGATGGTGTGGCTGGCGCCGAAGTCGAAGCCGAAGAGGTCGACGTTGGGGATGTTCGAGATGCCCTTGGACCCGTTGGTGACGTTGGGGCCGGAGACGCCGTCGAAGTTGTTCATGGTGATGCGGAAGATCTCACCGAAGCCGAGCGTCACGATGGCGAGGTAGTCGCCGCGCAGGCGGAGGGTGGGGGCGCCGATGAGGACGCCGAAGACCATGGAGGCGACGGCGCCGATGATGATGGCGGCCCAGAAGGGGAACTGGACTCCGAAGGGGGAGTTGGGGGCGCCGGAGACCAGGGCGGCGGTGTAGGCGCCGACGCCGAGGAAGGCGACGTAGCCGAGGTCGAGGAGGCCGGTGAGGCCGACGACGATGTTCAGGCCGAGGGCGACGGTGGCGAAGATGAGGATGTTGACGCCGACGGTCGCGTACTGGTCGTCGGTCTGGGTGAGGGGGAAGGCCATGGCCGCGACGAAGGCGCCGATGAGGGCGACGTTGCGGTGCTTGGCGGTGAGGGCGGTGAAGCGGGCGACGAGGCCGCTCTTGTTGAGGGCGCCGAAGCCGAAGCCGGCGGCTATCAGGAAGCCCATGAAGAGTTCCTGGTAGGGGGTGGTGATGCCGTAGGTGAAGACGCCGAGGGCGATCGCGAGTACGGCGGCGATGACCAGGATCTCGGCCCAGCCGGGGAGGGCGCGGGCGGGGGCGGGGGTGCGGGCGGCGAAGCCGGCCTTGATGGTGGTGGCGACGTTGCCGGCGTTGTGCTTGAAGGTGTCCCAGGCGCCGTCGTCGGGGTCGGCCTCTTCGAGCTCGGGGCGCTTGAAGGGCAGGGCGAGGGCGCCGAGGAGGGTGGCGAGGGAGGTGAGGGCGACGATGTAGCCGCCGGGTTCGAGGTTGACGATGCCGCCGAGTTCGGCGCAGATCATGATGACCGTGAACCAGGCGGTGGCGAAGGCGGCGAGGGCGGAGAGCTTGATGGCGGCGTCGGCGCCTGCCGGGACGAGCCAGCCGAGGCCCTTGATGCCGTAGGAGGCGAGTCCGAAGACGGCGGTGAGTGCGCCGCCGACGAGGACGAGCCACTGGAGGCCGCCGGGGTAGCCGTAGACGGTGAGGTCTCCGGGGAATTCGCGGGTCCAGGTCCAGGACAGGAAGCAGGAGACGACGGTGAGGAGGCCGCCCGCGGTGGCGAGGAGGCGGGCCGCCTTCTCGGGGATCGCGATGAAGCCGGTGTCGGCTGCGGTGGTCTGTGCGGTGTCCGCGGTGATGGTCGTCATGGTTCTCACGCCCTGTCCGCCACGCGCTCACCCATCAGGCCCTGGGGCCGGAAGAGGAGTACGAGGATGAGGAGTACGAACGCCCAGGTGTTGCCCCAGGACTGGCCGCCGAGCTGGTGCATGCCGGGGACGTCGGCGATGTAGGCGGTGGTCAGGGTTTCGGCGAGGCCGAGGACGAGGCCGCCGACCATGGCGCCGTAGATGTTTCCGATGCCGCCGAGGACGGCTGCGGTGAAGGCCTTGAGGCCGAGGATGAAGCCCATGCGGTACTGGACTTCGCCGTACTTGAGGCCGTAGGCGACGGCTCCGACGGCGGCGAAGGTGGCGCCGAGGGCGAACGCGATCGTGATGATGCGGTCGGTGTTGATGCCCATGAGCTTCGCGGTGTCGGGGTCCTGGGCGGTGGCCTGCATGCCGCGGCCGGTGCGGGTCTTCTTGACGAAGAAGCCGAGGAAGGCCATGGAGATGGGGGCGGCGATGACGAGGAAGAGGTCACCGGTCTGGATGGTGATGCTGCCGATGTGGAAGGGGCCGCCGGGGATTTCGGGGAACTTGACGGAGGACTTCGCGTCGGGGTACCAGGCCCATACCGCCTGCTGGAGGACGATGGAGAGGCCGATGGCGGTGATGAGCGGTGCGAGGCGGGGTGCGCTGCGCAGGGGCCGGTAGGCGAAGCGTTCGGCGCCGACGGCTATGAGGGTGGCGACGATGACCGCGCCTATGAGCATGAGCGGCAGCGCGAGCCACATGGTGGTGCCGGTGGGGAGCATCAGCCAGACGGTGAGCGCTCCGAAGCCGCCGGTCATGAAGATCTCGCCATGCGCGAAGTTGATGAGCTGGACGATGCCATAGACCATCGTGTAGCCGATGGCGACGAGCCCGTACATGGATCCCAGTAGCAGGCCGTTGACCAGCTGTTGCGGCAGTTCGTGCACCGCAGGTCCTCCGAGTCTTTCGACGGATGTGACACCGCGCGGGGCGCTTGGTTCGCGCCCCGCGCGGCAAGTGAGGGGTTGTGCAGGGGACTGGCGGAGGGTCAGCCGGCGAGGGTGCCGGACTCGACGGACTTGAAGTCGTCGCCGTCGACCTTGTAGACGGTCAGCTGCTTGTTGGTGGCGTCGCCGAACTCGTCGAAGGAGACCTTGCCGGTCACGCCGTCGAAGGAGACGCCCTGGACGGCTTCGAGGACCTTGGCGCGGGCGTCGGACGGGAGCTTGCCGTTGTTGGCGTCGACGACCTTCTTGACGCCTTCGATGATGGCCCAGGCGGAGTCGTAGGAGTAGCCGCCGTAGGCGGAGTAGTCGTCCTTGTAGCCGGCCTTCTTGTAGTTGTCGATGAACTCCTTGGCGGAGGGCAGGGTCTCGACGGGGGCACCGACGGAGGTGCACAGGTCGCCCTGGCCGCCGGGGCCGGCGAGCTCGACGTACTTCTTGTCCTTGATGCCGTCGCCGCCGACGAGCGGGATGTTGGCGCCGGCGGCCTTGATCTGCTTGCTGAGCGGGCCGGCCGCGGGGTACTCGCCGCCGTAGTAGACGACGTCGGCGCCGGAGGACTTGACCTGGGTGACGACGGCGGAGAAGTCCTTGGAGTCGGGGTCGATGTGGCCTTCGCCGGCGATCTGGCCGCCGAGCTTGGTGAACTCGCCCTTGAAGGTTCCGGCGAGGCCGGCGCCGTAGGTCTTCTTGTCGTCGATGATGAAGACCTTCTTCTTGCCCGCCTTGTTGAAGAGGTACTGCGCGGCGAAGGGGCCCTGGATGGCGTCCGTGGTCGCGGTGCGGAAGTAGCTCTTGTAGGTGCGGGTCTTCTGGCCCTCGGCCCACTTGGGGCCCTGGGTCAGGGAGGGGCTGGTGTTGGCCGGGGAGATCTGGGTGAGCTTGGCGTCGTCGAAGACCTTCTGCATCGACTCGGACACCGAGGAGTTCAGCGGGCCGACCACGCCGAGGACGTCCTTGTCGGCGACGAGCTTGGTGGCGTTCTGCTGGCCGGAGGTGGCCTGGGCCTGGTCGTCGAGGGCCGTGAACTTGAAGGTGACGCCCTTGACGTACTTCTTCTCGTTGGCCTGCTTGACGGCGAGCTCGGCGGAGTTCTTGATGCCGAGGCCGAGGGCGGAGAGGTCGCCCGTCAGCGGGGCGTCGACGGCGATGGTGACGGTGGTGTTGCCGCTGTCGCCGGCGGAGCCGCCGTTGTCGTTGCGCGAGCCGCAGGCGGTGAGGGTGAGCGCGCCCGCGGCGAGGGCGGCGGTCACGGCGATGAGCTGACGAGAGCGCACAAGCAGTCCTTTCCTGGCGCCGCGTCCCCCGTGGGACGCGTCGAGTAGAACGCGGGGAACCGAACTGAGTAAATCCGGCGGTCGCGGTAACTGGCCGTGACTCTAGGCGGGTCTTCGGGGGATATGGAGGGCTGAGGCCAATGATGTGACTCTCTTGTTATGCCACGGCGTAATACATAGCGGATGTGTGCGGGTGGAACGGGGGAATTCAGGCCGGTTCGTCTTGTCCGGATGTTGAGATGCGGCAGGAGTGTGCGCCCGTTTGGGTCCTGACACGCCAGGACTCTAAGGGTTTTTGGTCATGACGGGCTCGGAGCGGGCGCGTCTCGGTCTTCGGGACATGCCCTGGTCAGTGCCACGGAAAGATCCCTGGCATATCGGTCACCGGGGATGTAACTGTGATCCTCTTTCTGGATTCCATTACTGAGGGTTACTTCCAGGAATGGGAGTCCGGAATTCCGTGCTACATGCACGCAGTCCTTTGTCCGGATCAGTACGAGGAGCTCGCGTTCTTCTCCGGCGGCGACGGCGGCGGGGAGGCGTGGCTTGATCGTCACGGTCAGGGCCGGTGACGGCTGTCCGATCCGCTCGACGGTGACCGGCGGCCCGGACGAGGTCCGCACACGGACAGTGAACGCGAAGGCGGCCCCGTCGGGCGCCGGCTCCACGGGCTCGCCGTAGGCCAGCGAGAGGGTCTGGGAGGGCGCGGCCGGCGGCAGCGCCACCGGCGGCTCCGGGCGGGTGGTGTAGATCCGGAAGGCCGCGGCGGCCAGCACGGCGGCCGAGGCGGCCGTGAGGGCGAGGCGGCGGTGGCGGGCGTAGAAGGCGCGCGCGCGGTCGGCCCGGCCGGGTGGCGGGGGCGTGCGGGGCTCCGTGCGCCCGTCCTCGCGGTCCCAGGTGCCCTCGCCCGGCTCCAGGGGGCCTATGCCCCCGCCGGCGCCCCCGCCGCTCACCGGGGGCCGCCGGGGGTGGGCGTGATGCGCAGCGGCGCCGGTCCGGTTCCCATGCGGGAACGCTAGACCGGCGCCGGGGGCTGCACAACGGGCCGTCTCGGCCCGGTTGTTAAGGCTCCGTGACGTCCGTGGGAGCGGAGGTCAGGACTCCGTGTCGCGCAGGAGGCAGGTGAGGCGGGCGGTGCAGACGCGGCGGTCCTGTTCGTCGGTGATGACGATCTCGTAGGTGGCGGTGGAGCGGCCGCGGTGGACGGGGGTGGCGGTGCCGGTGACGATCCCGTCGCGGGCGCCCCGGTGGTGGGTGCAGTTGAGGTCGACGCCGACGGCGATCTTCTTGCTGCCGCCGTGCAGCATGGCGCCGACCGAGCCGAGGGTCTCGGCGAGGACGGCGGAGGCGCCGCCGTGCAGCAGTCCGTAGGGCTGGGTGTTGCCCTTGACGGGCATCGTGGCGACGACGCGGTCGGCGGAGGCCTCCAGGATCCTGATCTCCATCCGCTCGCCGAGGGCGCCGGCGGAGAACAGGGCGGGCAGGTCTATGCCCAGGGCCGCGTACTCGTCGAGGACTTCCTGGGGGAACTTCACGGCGTGCTGCTGCTCGTCGGCCATGGGCCTGCTCCGTTCGTCAACGATCGTTAACCATCTGGTCCTGGGGTCGTTCTATCAGGCCGGTTCGAAGCGCACGACGACGGACTTGCTGGCGGGGGTGTTGCTGGTGTCGGCGGTGGAGTCCAGGGGGACCAGGACGTTGGTCTCGGGGTAGTAGGCGGCGGCGCAGCCGCGGGCGGTGGGGTAGTGGACGACGCGGAAGCCGGGGGCGCGGCGCTCGACGCCGTCCTTCCATTCGCTGACGAGGTCGGTGTAGGAGCCGTCGGCGAGGCCGAGCTCGGCGGCGTCGTCGGGGTGGACCATGACCACGCGGCGGCCGCCGGTGATGCCGCGGTAGCGGTCGTCGAGGCCGTAGATGGTGGTGTTGTACTGGTCGTGGCTGCGCAGGGTCTGCAGGAGCAGCCGGCCGGCGGGGACCTCGGGGTACTCGACGGGGGCGGCGGTGAAGTTGGCCTTGCCGGTCTTGGTGGGGAAGCGGCGCTCGTCGCGGGGGCCGTGGGGGAGCTGGAAGCCGCCGGGGCGGGCGACGCGGGCGTTGAAGTCCTCGAAGCCGGGCACGACGCGGGCGATGCGGTCGCGGATGGCGGCGTAGTCGGCTTCGAAGTCCTCCCAGGGGGTCTTCGAGGCGGTGCCGAGGACGGCGCGGGCCATGCGGGCGACGATGGCGGGCTCGGAGAGCAGCTGGGGGGAGGCGGGGGCGAGGTTGCCGCGGGAGGCGTGGACCATGCCCATGGAGTCCTCGACGGTGACGAACTGCACTGTGCCCTTTTTACCGGGCGTGCTCGCCCGGACGTCCTTGTCGGTGCGGCCGAGGGTGGGCAGGATCAGGGCGCGCCGGCCGGTGACCGCGTGGGAGCGGTTGAGCTTGGTGGAGACGTGGACGGTCAGGGAGGCGCGCCGCATCGCGGCCTCGGTGACGTCGGTGTCGGGGGTGGCGCCGATGAAGTTGCCGCCCATGGCGAAGAAGACCTTGGCCTTCCCGTCGCGCAGGGCCTCGATGGCGCGGACGACGTCGTAGCCGTGGGCGCGGGGCGAGGTGATGGAGAACTCGCGGTCGAGGGCGTCGAGGAAGGCGGGTGCGGGGCGTTCGAAGATGCCCATGGTGCGGTCGCCCTGGACGTTGGAGTGGCCGCGGACGGGGCAGACGCCGGCGCCGGGGCGGCCGATGTTCCCGCGGAGCAGGAGGAGGTTGACGACCTCGCGGATGGTGGCGACGGCGTGCTTGTGCTGGGTGAGGCCCATGGCCCAGCAGACGATGGTGCGCTTCGAGGCGAGGACCATCGCGAGGGCGCGTTCGATCTCGGGGCGGGTGAGCCCGGTGGCCTTGAGGGTCTCGTCCCAGTCGGCCTCCTTCGCGGCCGCGGCGAGGTCCTCGTAGCCGTGGGTGTGCTCGCGGATGAAGGCCTCGTCGAGGGCTCCGTCGGTCTCGATGACGAGCTTGTTGAGGAGGCGGAAGAGGGCCTGGTCGCCGCCGATGCGGATCTGCAGGAAGAGGTCGTTGAGGGGGGTGCCCTTGACCATGCCGAGGGGGGTCTGGGGGTTCTTGAACCGCTCCATGCCGGCTTCGGGCAGCGGGTTCACCGAGATGATCTTCGCGCCGGAGTGCTTGGCCTTCTCCAGGGCGGAGAGCATGCGCGGGTGGTTGGTGCCCGGGTTCTGCCCGGCGACGATGATCAGGTCGGCCTGGTGGAGGTCTTCGAGGGAGACGCTGCCCTTGCCGATGCCGATGGTCTCGCTGAGCGCGGAGCCGGAGGACTCGTGGCACATGTTGGAGCAGTCGGGCAGGTTGTTGGTGCCGAACTCGCGGGCGAACAGCTGGAAGAGGAACGCGGCCTCGTTGCTGGTGCGCCCGGAGGTGTAGAAGACGGCCTCGTCGGGGGAGGAGAGGGCCTTCAGCTCCTCGGCGATGATCTCGAAGGCCCGCTTCCAGCTGACGGCCTCGTAGCGGTCGCCGCCCTCGGGCAGGTACATGGGGTGCGTGATGCGGCCCTGCTGGCCGAGCCAGTAGCCGGAGCGGCCGGCGAGTTCGGCGAGGGGGTGCGCGGCGAAGAAGGCGGGGGTGACGCGGCGCAGGGTGGCCTCTTCGGCGACGGCCTTGGCGCCGTTCTCGCAGAATTCGGCGGTGTGCCGCTTGTCGCCCTCGGGCCAGGCGCAGCCGGGGCAGTCGAAGCCGTTCTTCTGGTTGACCTTGAGGAGGGTCCGCGCGGTGCGCACCGGGCCCATCTGCTCGTTCGCGATCTTGAGGGTGTGGCCGATGGCGGGCAGGCCGGCCGCGGCGTGCGCAGGGGGTCCGACGTGCGGCGCGTCCTGTACCGGATCACCTGCGGGCGGCTTGGTGGCCATGTCGCTCCCCTTCGAGCAGTTTTCTCGTACACCCCGATCCTGTCACGCTCCGCCGACATCGCCGACGGCGGATTTGTCGGTGGGGGCGCCTAGGATCGGGGGCGTGGCAGAGACAGCATCGAAGAAGACCGAGCAGACGACCGCAGCGGACCGCCCCCGCCTGATGCTCATGGACGGGCACTCCCTGGCGTACCGGGCGTTCTTCGCGCTGCCCGCGGAGAACTTCACGACGGCGACGGGCCAGCCGACCAATGCCATCTACGGCTTCGCGTCGATGCTGGCGAACACCCTGCGTGACGAGGCGCCCACGCACTTCGCGGTGGCGTTCGACGTGTCCCGCAAGACGTGGCGTTCGACGGAGTTCCCCGAGTACAAGGCGAACCGCTCCAAGACCCCCGACGAGTTCAAGGGGCAGGTCGAGCTGATCGGCGAGCTCCTGGACGCGATGAAGGTGCCGCGGTTCGCGGTCGACGGCTTCGAGGCCGACGACGTGATCGCGACGCTGGCGACGCAGGCCGAGGCCCTCGGCTTCGACGTCCTGATCGTCACCGGTGACCGGGACTCCTTCCAGCTGGTCTCCGAGCACACCACCGTGCTCTACCCGACCAAGGGCGTCTCCGAGCTGACCCGGTTCACGCCGGAGAAGGTCGAGGAGAAGTACGGGCTCACCCCGCGGCAGTACCCGGACTTCGCGGCGCTGCGCGGTGACCCGTCCGACAACCTGCCGGGCATCCCGGGCGTCGGCGAGAAGACCGCGGCGAAGTGGATCAACCAGTTCGGTTCGTTCGCGGAGCTGGTCGAGCGGGCCGAGGAGGTCAAGGGCAAGGCCGGGCAGAACTTCCGCGACCACCTGGAGGCGGTGAAGCTCAACCGGGTCCTGACCGAGATGGTCAAGGACGTGGAGCTGCCCAAGACCCCCGCCGACCTGGCCCGCGCCCCCTACGACCGCTCCGCGGTCACGGGCGTGCTGGACGTGCTGGAGATCCGCAACGCCTCGCTGCGCGAGCGGCTGCTGGCCGTGGACCCGGGCGCGGACCAGGAGGAGGCGCCGGCCCCGGCGGCGGGCGTGGAGCTGGACGGCTCGGTGCTGGGCGCGGGCGAGCTCGCGCCCTGGCTCGCGGCGCACGCGGGCGGCCCGCTGGGCGTCTCGACGGTGGACAGCTGGGCGCTGGGCCAGGGCAGCGTGGCCGAGGTGGCGCTGGCCGCGGCGGGCGGCGCGGCCGCCTGGTTCGACCCGTCCGCGCTGGACGAGGCCGACGACAAGGCGTTCGCCGCGTGGGCGGCGGACGCGTCCGCGCCGAAGGTGGTGCACAACGCCAAGGGCCTGATGCGGGTCTTCCCGGAGCACGGCTGGACCCTGGCGGGCGTCACGATGGACACGGCGCTGGCCGCCTACCTGGTCAAGCCCGGCCGGCGCTCCTTCGCGCTGGACGTGCTGTCGGTGGAGTACCTGGGCCGTGAGCTGCAGCCGCCGGCCGCCGACGGCCAGCTGGCCTTCGGCGCCGACGAGACCGCCGAGGCGGACGCGCTGATGGCGCAGGCCCGCGCGGTCCTGGACCTGGGCGAGGCCTTCACGGCGAAGCTCCCCGAGGTCGGCGCCGTGGAACTGCTGCACGAGATGGAGCTGCCGACCTCCGAGCTGCTGGCGCGCCTGGAGCGGGCGGGCATCGCCGCCGACCGGGACCACCTGGAGGGCATGGAGCAGCAGTTCGCGGGCGCCGTCCAGCAGGCGGTCAAGGAGGCCCACGCGGCCGTGGGGCACGAGTTCAACCTCGGCTCGCCCAAGCAGCTGCAGGAGGTGTTCTTCGGCGAGCTGGACCTGCCGAAGACGAAGAAGACCAAGACCGGGTACACGACGGACGCCGACGCGCTGGCCTGGCTGGCCACGCAGACCGACCACGAGCTGCCCGTGATCATGCTGCGCCACCGGGAGCAGGCCAAGCTGCGGGTGACCGTCGAGGGCCTGGTGAAGTCGATCGCCGCCGACGGCCGGGTGCACACCAGCTTCAGCCAGACCACCGCCGCCACCGGTCGGCTGTCGTCCACCGACCCGAACCTGCAGAACGTGCCGGTGCGCACGGACGAGGGCCGGGCCATCCGCCGCGGCTTCGTCGTCGGCGAGGGCTACGAGTCGCTGATGACGGCCGACTACAGCCAGATCGAGCTGCGCGTCATGGCCCACCTCTCCGAGGACGAGGGCCTGATCGAGGCGTTCAACTCCGGCGAGGACCTGCACACCACCGTCGCCTCCCAGGTGTTCGGGGTCGAGCGCTCCCAGGTCGACGCCGAGATGCGGCGCAAGATCAAGGCCATGTCCTACGGTCTGGCCTACGGGCTCTCCGCCTTCGGTCTCGCCCAGCAGCTGAACATCGAGCCCGCCGAGGCGCGCGGCCTGATGGAGACCTTCTTCGAGCGGTTCGGCGGGGTCCGCGACTACCTCCAGCGCGTGGTCGACGAGGCCCGGGCCACCGGTTACACCGCGACGGTCTTCGGGCGCCGCCGCTACCTGCCCGACCTGAACAGCGACAACCGCCAGCGCCGCGAGGCCGCCGAGCGGATGGCGCTGAACGCCCCGATCCAGGGCACCGCCGCCGACATCGTCAAGGTCGCGATGCTGCGCGTGGACAAGGCCCTCGCCGAGGCCGGGCTGGCCTCGCGGATGCTGCTCCAGGTCCATGACGAAATCGTCCTGGAGATCGCCCCCGGCGAGCGGGAGCGGGTCGAGGAGCTGGTGCGCCGCGAGATGGGCGCGGCCGTCGAGCTGCGGGCCCCGCTGGACGTGTCGGTGGGCGTGGGCGGCGACTGGGAGTCCGCCGCGCACTGACCCCGACGGGACGCCTGCGCGCCCGTCCCCGCCTACGCGGCGGGGACGGGCGTCCGCGTTTCGCGGTCCGGGCGGTGGGGGTCCCGGTCGCGGCGGTGGCGGGCCCGCACCAGGGCCCCGTACAGCAGGAGGCCGACCACGAGTCCGCCGCCGGCTCCGAAGCAGAGCGTCGGGATGATGTCCAGGGGGGTGCGGACCCGCAGGTGGGCGGCGAAGAAGCGGATCAGCCTCAGGGCGGTCCCGATCGCCGTGCAGCCGGCGACCAGGAGCAGCGCCCACCACCGCTCCGCCCGGCCGAGCACCGGCACCGACGGCGGCGCCGGGCGCGCCGGCAGCCGGCGCAGGGCGCTCACCGTGAACCAGAGGAGGGCGCACGCGGCGACCGCGGAGGTGCCGTACTGGAGGAAGGTGTACGCGGGCAGGCCGAGGGCGACGGGCCGGTCCAGCCACGGCAGCGCGTCCGTCCCCCAGCGGTCCCCGTGGGTGAAGCTGTCCCACACCACGTGGGTGAGCGACCCGGCGACCGCCGACAGGTAGAAGCGGAGCACGAGCGCGGCGGCCGGCCGGCCGCGCCAGCTCTCGCCGCGCACCAGGGCGTGGAGGCGGCCCCGCCAGGAGCCCGGCAGCAGCGCGAGCAGCGGCTCGCGCAGCAGCAGCCAGCACGCGGCGAGGACGGCGGTGAGGGCGGCGTCCGCGGTGATCACCCCGAGGAGGGAGTGGGTGAACTCGCCGTAGTGCATGAGACCGCCGACGAGCGAGTCCGCGAAGAAGAGGGAGTCCGGCGCGAACGACCCCAGCACCAGCGCCGAGGCGACCAGCGGGCCCCGTGCCCGGCCGGTGCGGCGGATGGCCGGAAGTACGGCGGCCGCGTGGCTGAGAGTGAACGGCACGGAGCCTCCCCTGGGGTTGCCGGTGTCGGGACAGTATGCGTGAACTGCGCAGGCTCGTGGGGATGTGGTGAATGTCGGAACCCCTTTGCGTGCCGTGTGCAGGGAGTTGACGTAGGGTCACGCGGACGTTCGGACGTCCAGGGGAGGGTCCTGCTCATGTCGGCACGAATATTCGGACGCGGTCTGCGCCGGGGCGCGGCCGCGGCACTGGTATCGGCGCTGGTGGCCGCCGCGATGACGGCCTCCCAGGGACCGGCCGTCGCGGGCCCGGAACGGATCGCCGCGGCCGGGGAGGGCGCCGCGCAGCCGCCCGCCGCCGCGTCGGCGGCGGGCGGGGACTCGTCGTACTTCACCGAACTCCCGCCGCTGGACAGCCCCGCGCCGCCGGCCGCGCTCCTGCCGGACGGTGAGACGACGGCCCCGGCCCCCGCCGCCTCACCGGACCCCGCGCCCGCGACGTCCGCGGTGCAGCCGGCGGGGGAGGGTGCGCAGGGCATACCGGCGAGCGTGCTCGCCGCCTACCGGCGGGCCGAGCAGCGGGTGGGCGAGAGCGACCCCGGGTGCGGGCTGCGCTGGCAACTGCTCGCGGCGATCGGCAAGGTCGAGTCCGGGCAGGCCGGCGGCGGCCGGGTCGACGCGAACGGGACCACCCTGCGGCCGATCCTGGGGCCCGTGCTGAACGGCGCCGGCTTCGCGAACATCACCGACACCGACGGCGGGGCCTACGACGGCGACGCCCGCTACGACCGGGCCGTCGGCCCGATGCAGTTCATCCCCTCCACGTGGGCGGCCTGGGGCCAGGACGGCAACGGCGACGGCCGGCGCGACCCCAACAACGTCTACGACGCCGCCCTGGCGGCCGGCCGCTACCTGTGCGCGGGCAGCCGTGACCTGAGGACCGGTTCCGGCCTGGACCGGGCGGTGCTCTCGTACAACCAGTCGGCGGAGTACCTGCGGACGGTGCGGTCCTGGTACGCGTACTACCTCCAGGGCGCGCACGAGATCCCCGACGGCAGCGGCGCCCCGCTCCCGCAGCCGGGCACCCCGACGACCCCGAAGCCGAGCCCGACGCCCACCCCCACGCCGACGCCCACCCCCACGCCGACGCCGAGCCCGAAGCCGACGCCGAGCCCGACGCCGACGCCGAGCCCGACGCCGACGCCGACGCCCACCCCCACTCAGACCCCCGGGCCGACGGCCACGCCGACCCCGAAGCCGAGTTCCACCCCCACGCCCACGCCGAAGCCGAGCGCGACCCCGAGCCCCTCGGCCTCCCCGAAGCCGACCGGCGCCGCCACGCCCACGGCCGCCCCGTCCGCCTCCGGCTCCGTCTCCGCCTCCGTCTCGACGAAGCCCGCCCCCGCCGCTTCCTAGGGCCTGTCCGACGGTTCTCATCTGACCCCCGCGTTGCTACGGTACGCCTCCCTGACGACCCATCAGATCCAGGGAGGCTCCGCCGTGCGCGCACTCGTCGCCGCCGCCGTCGGGCTGGCCGCCGCGCTGGCCCTCGTCCTCGCCGTCACGGCGTTCGGGGCGCCCGAAGGCGGGACCTCGCCCAAGCCCCTGCTCACCACCGCGCCCCCCGCGCCCGGACAGGAGTAAGGAGGTCCGGCCGTGCGACGCAGAGCGAGCCTCGTCCTGCTTGCCTTCGCGGTGTTCTGCGCAGCCCTCGCACCACTGCTGCGCTGGTACGCGTACCCCCGCCTGGCCAAGATCCCGGCGAACCAGTACCAGGCGGTGGTCCTGGAGGCCAAGGACGCCACCCTCCTCGACTACACCGGCGGGATGCAGCCCAAGAAGGTCGACAAGGTCACCATCGTCCAGACCCTCAAGGGCAACGTCGAGGCGTCCCGGCAGATCGAGGCCGACGCCGGCAAGGACGTCGTCGTCTGGGACACCCTGACCTACATCGCGGGCCCGGACGGCAAGATGGTCTCCCGGATCCCCGAGCGCTACATCTTCGACGCCCACACCCAGGACCCGGTGCACGCCACCGGCGAGATGGTCGACGGCGACCCCGTCAAGCGCGAGGGCATCGAGTTCAAGTGGCCGTTCTTCACCGAGCCGCGCGACTACCTCTACTTCGACGCGCAGACGAGGACCTCCTCGCCCATCCACTACGTCGGACCGCGCACCTACCGGGGCATGGACGTCTACTACTTCGAGCAGACCGTCCCCTGGACCAAGGTGCCGATGCCCAAGAAGATGCCGATCGAGGGCATCGACCCGGCGACCATCGAGCAGACCACCGGCACCACCCTCTGGTACACGGTCAAGGCCCGCTTCTGGGTCGACCCGGTCACCGGCGCGCCCGTCAACGCCGAGCAGGACATCCAGCAGGAGATGCGCGGCGGCATCGCGGCGAGCGCCCCCGAGGGCCGGCTCACCGCCTTCGCCGGGCACGTGACGATGCGCGAGGACTACGCGAAGTACACCCGCGACCTGGTCGCCGCCAACCGGACGAAGGTCCTCGCGCTGCACACCTACGCCCCGGCCGGCCTCGCCCTCGCCGGCCTCGCCCTCCTCGCGGCCGCCCTCTGGCTGGAGGCCCGGGGCCGCCGGGCCCCGGGCGCCCCGGTCAGCGGCCCCTGAGCCGGGCGTTCGTGTGCCGGGTGGGCTCGGCCGTCGCCGGGTCCTCCGGCCACGGGTGCTTCGGGTAGCGCCCGCGCAGCTCGGCGCGGACGGCGCGGTAGCCGCCCTGCCAGAAGGAGGCCAGGTCGGCGGTGACGGCGGCGGGCCGCCCGGCGGGCGACAGCAGGTGCACCAGTACGGGGACCCCCGCCACCTTCGGGGTCTCCGCCAGCCCGAACAGCTCCTGGAGCTTCACGGCCAGCACCGGCTGCTCGGCCGAGTAGTCCACCCGGATCCGGGAACCGCTGGGCACCTCGATCCGTTCCGGGGCCAGCTCGTCCAGCCGGACCGCCTCCCCGGTGGCCCAGGGCAGCAGCCGCTGGAGGGCCTGGCCGGCGTCGATCCGGCCGAGGTCGGCCCGGCGGCGCGCCCGCGACAGCTCGGGCTCCAGCCAGTCGTCGGCCCGCGCCACCAGCGCCGCGTCGTCCGCCACGTCCGGCCAGGCGCCGCCGAGAGTGCGGTGCAGGAACCCGAGGCGGGCGCGGAGCGCGAGGGCGTCGGGGGACCAGCGCAGCAGGCCGAGGCCCTCGGCGCGCAGCCCGTCCAGCAGGGCCTCCCGCACCAGCGCCGGGTCCGGGTCCCGCAGTGCGCGCTCCACCAGCCCGATCGCCCCGAGCCGCTCGACGGCCCGGGCGACCACGTCGCCGTCCTCCCAGCGGACCTCCTCGCCCTCGGTGAGCAGGTGGGCGGCCGCGGCCCGGGCGGTGTCCTCGTCCAGGACGGCGGCCAGCCGGACGCGGGCGGACGCCGAGTGCGGGGGCCGGTCGGCGACGGCGACGGCCAGCCAGGGCGCGTGCCGCAGCGCGGAGCCCTCGGGAAGCTCGGCCCCGGTTCCGGAGGCCATGAGGAAAGCCCCCGAGCCCTTGGCCTTCGCCACCCGCTCGGGGAACGCGAGGGCTGCGACCAGTCCGGCGGCGTGGTCGTCGGACGGGGCGGAGCGCGCTGCCGGGGCGGCGGTCGCGGCGGCGCGGCCGCCGCCGGGCGGGAAGTCCCCTACCCGCCCTTCGCCCGTTCCCCGGGCGCTGCCCGGACCCGTCCTGGGGGCTCCGCCCCCAGACCCTCCCCCAGCTACCGCTGGGGGTATCCCCAGCGCCTCAAACGCCGGCGGGGCTGCATCC
>NZ_JBHVUQ010000059.1:13777-41742 GCF_042884105.1 Streptomyces sp. NPDC058157 | reverse complement strand
GTTCAGGGCGAAGTAGCAGACGGAGACGAGCCAGCCGCCGACCGCGTTGTTGACGCGGTTGCCGAGGACCCCGTACAGCGCCCGGGTGATCACCTCGCTGGGCGCGCCGGCCGCCGGTCCGGAGGTGGCGAGGAGGCCCGTGAGCAGCCAGAACAGGTTGCCCACGACGAGCACGGCGAGGGTCTGCCCCAGGCTCAGGCCCATCAGCACCAGTGCCCCGCCGATCACGAGGCTGAGGTAGTTGACGTTCGCGGCGGCCCAGACGGCGAAGAGGTCGCGGGGGCGGCCGTGGCGCTCGGACTCGGCGATGCGGTCGATGCCGTGGGCTTCGACGCGTCCCGCGCGCCCCGGGTCGGTCCGGGCCCGTCCGGGCGCGTCGGGCGCTTCGGGGGCGCCGGCCGCTTCGGGGGCGCCGGCGCCGAGGGGCCGCGGGTCGGGGTGGGTGGATGCCATGGGGCCCTCCGGGGTGCGTGCGTATCCCGCCTGCTTGCTTATTGGTCGCACACTCAATAGCATCGCCGGTATGTCGTCAAGCGTCCCGCGCAAACGAGTCCGCAAGTCCCCCGACGCCCGTCGGGCGGAGATCGTCGAGGCCGCGGCCCTGGTCGCGCTGACCGAGGGGCTGGAGTGCGTCACGCTCCGCCGGATCGCCGACGAGCTCACCGTGCGGCCCGGGCTGATCAGCCATTACTTCCCGTCCGTCGAGGACCTGGTGGCCGAGGCCTTCGGGAGCGCGGCGAGCGCCGAGCTGGACCGGCTGGTCCCCGAGGACTCCGGCGGGGAGTCCCCCACCGGGCGACTCGCGCGGTTCCTGGCCCGCACGGCGGGCGAGGCCTACGACTCCGTCAGCCGCCTCTGGATCAACGCCCGCCACCTCAGCCGCTACCGGCCCGTCCTGCGCGACCGGGTCGCCGGACAGGAGGCGGCCTGGCGCGGACGCCTGGAGGGGCTCGTCCGGGAAGGCGTCGAGCGCGGGGAGTTCCGTACGCCGGACCCCTACGTGACGACCATCCAGATCCTCGTCGTCCTCGACGGGCTGGGCGCCCACGCCAACACCGACACCGCCGGCCGCCCCGCAGCGGTCACCCGGATGGCCGTCACCACGGCGGAACAGGGGCTCGGCCTGCCGCACGGCGCCCTGGACGCGCCTGCGGGCCCCGGAGCCGACCCGGAGCCGCCCGCCCCCGCCACCGCAACCGCCACCGCCGACTGACCCTCCCGCCCCGCCCCCTCAAGGAGCCCCCGTGCGCGCCCGCCTCGTCCTGCTCTCCGCCCGCCTGCTCGACCCCGCGACGGGACTGTTCCTGCCGCAGACCGCACTCGCCGCCGGGGAGGACGGCCGGATCCTCGCCCTGGGCGACGACCGGGAGATGCGGGAGCTCGCCGGTCCGGCGACCACCGTCGTCGACCTGTCGGGGGCCGTGGTCACGCCCGGCCTCACCGACGGCCACATCCACCCGGTCTCCGGCGCCGAACTCACCCACGGCCTCGACCTGTCGGGCTGCACGGACCTGGACGGCGTACGGCGCGAGCTGGCCGGACGGGTGCGCTCCCTCGCCCCCGGCGAGTGGCTGTCCGGCTGGGGCCTGGACCCCAACGTCTTCGGGGACCGGCCGGTGGGGACCGCGCCGTTCGACTCCGTGCTCGACGGGGTGCCCGCCTTCCTGCTGCTGTTCGACGCCCACTCGGCGCTGGCCAGCCGCCGCGCCCTCGAACTGGCCGGGGTCGACGGCCCCCGCACCTTCGGCCAGGCCTCCGCCGAGGTGGTCTGCGACGCCGCCGGACGGCCGACGGGCCTGCTCCAGGAGGACGCCGCCTGCGCACTCGTCGAGCGGGTCGCCCCGCGGCCCACCCGCGAGCAGCGCCGACAGCGGCTCGCCGCGGCCCTCGGGGCCATGGCCGCCGCCGGGCTGACCGGCGGGCACGCCATGGACGCGAACGGCGACAGCCTGGAGCTGTACGCGGAACTCGACGCGGCCGGGGAACTCCCGCTGCGGCTGCGGGTCGCGCCCTGGTGCCAGCCCGGCACCGAGGCCGAGGGGGTGCGCGCCCTGATCGGGCAGCAGGGCACCGGCGGGGCCCTGTGGGAGGTCGCGGGCGTGAAGCTGTTCATGGACGGCACCATCGACAACGGCACGGCCTGGCTGGAACACCCCGACCGGCACGGCGAGTCCACCCGCTCCTTCTGGCCGGACCCGGCCGCGTACACGCGCGTCGTCGGGGAACTGCACCGGGCGGGCGTGCCCACCGCCACGCACGCGATCGGCGACGCGGCCGTGCGGCACGTGCTCGACTCCGTCGAGCGGGCGCGGGCCGGCGGCGGGCCCGCCAGGGTGCGCCACCGGGTGGAGCACATCGAGACCGTCCCGGACGACACCCTGCGCCGCTTCGCCGAGCTGGGCGTCATCGCGTCCATGCAGCCCACCCACTGCTGCGATTTCACCCGGGCCGACCACACGGACAACTGGTCGCGGCGGCTGGGCGAGGAGCGGGCGTCGCGGGCCTGGCGCTGCCGTGACCTGGGGGACGCCGGGGCCACCGTGGTCCTCGGTTCCGACTGGCCGATCGCCCCGTTCCCGCCGCTGGGCGTGATGGCCGGCGCGCGCCACCGCCGCCCGAGCCGTGACCTGACGCTCGCGCCCCACGGGCCCGGGCAGGCGCTGACCGCCCTGGCGGCGCTGCGCGGGATGACCACGGCCCCGGCCTACGCGGCGGGCGCCGAGCACGAGGCCGGCCGGCTCGCCCCGGGGTTCCGCGCGGACCTCACGGCGTTCGCCGCCGACCCGCTCACCACCGCCGCGACGGACCTGCCGGAACTGCCCGTGCTCCTCACGGTCCTGGCCGGCCGCGTGACGCACCGCGCCGACGGGGTGTGAGGTCCTTCGGGGGCGTCAGCGGCCGAGCGCCCCGCGGACCGTCAGCCCGTGGTGGCGGTCCAGGCGGCGCAGCTCCCACCAGGACAGCGCCGTGACGGTGACGGGGGCGCCCAGGACGAAGACGGCCCGGACGGCGGCCGGGACCTGCGGATAGGCGCCCGTGACCACGTCCAGCACCGCCATCTCCCACACCAGCACGCCGGCCAGGACCGGCGGCAGCACCTCGTGGATGTCGGCGGTGCGGAAGACGTGGACGAGGGAGAGGCCGATGCCGTACAGCGCGAAACCGAGCGACCAGAGGCACAGGACGCCGATGAGGACCTTCCCCGGCAGCCCGACGGCCTCGCGCACGCCCGCGAGCTCCGGCGCCATCGCCAGGGGGAAGGTGGCCATCGACGCCATGACGGCCAGGACCGCGCCGAGCGGACGCAGGGCCCGGCGCAGGTAGACGCGGCGCAGCGGGCCGCGGGCGGCGGCCACGAAGGCGCCGACGACCACGGGGAAGGTGCAGACGAGGACGAGGACGCCGGACCAGCTCTGGTCGAGGCGGTCGTCCGCCGCGGCCTTGACGTCGGCGGCGCTCACGACGGCCTTGTAGGTGAGCGTCAACCCCACCCAGGCGACCAGGCCCAGCACCGTCCGCCACAGCTGGAGCGTGCGGACCTGGGGGTCGTGCACGATGCCGTCCCGCGAGGGGCGGAAGGTGCGCTGGGCGGCGTGGAAGGGGTTGCGGATCGCGCGCAGGATCCTGCCGGCGCGGGAGGGCTCGACGGGCGGGGGCGGGACCGGGTGCCCCGGGTACGGGGGGTAGGGGCCCGGCTGCGGCGGGAGGGGCTGCGCGTACGGGTTCGCCTGCGGGGGGACGGGCTGCGCGTACGGGTTTCCCTGCGGGGGGTACGGGGGCCCCTGCGGGGGCGGACCGCCTCCCGGGACCCCGTACCCGCCGCCGTGGTGTCCGTGTCCGTCCATGCCCTGCCCCGTTCCGCTCCGCCGACGCCCCGCATCGTAGCGGCGGGTTCACCTGCCGGGGGACCCCGTCCGCCGCGCGGTCAGGGCCGAGTCGGTGTGGAGCGTGACGCGGACCGGGGTGAAGGCCGTGGCGTCCAGCGGGAGTTCGCCGGTGCCGGGGTTGCGGGCGTAGCGGGGATGAGCTCCCGCGCTGATCTGCCAGCGCATGCGGTGGCCGGCGGCGAAGCGGTGGGCGGTGGAGCCCATCGGGACGGAGATCCGCGCCTCCTGCCCCGCCTCCGCGCGGACCCGGCCCAATCCGTCGCAGACGTTGACGGAGCGTCCCTGGGGGTCCACGTCGCACAGCCGGGTGAAGACGTCGGTGTGCCCGGTGTCCGTGGAGAGCGTCAGCCGTGCGGAGACCGGTCCCATGACGTCGAGCGGCTCCGCGAGGGGCGGGCCGGTGAAGGTCAGGACGTCGTCGCGGGCCTCCAGCGGGGCGTTGTCGCGCGGTCCGGCGGTGCGGGAGAGCAGCGGACCGCCGAGGGACGGGGTGGGGTCGGCCGGGTCGTGGCGGAAGGATGCCAGTTGCGCGGAGTCCGTGGGGGGCTGCTCGACGAGGTGTCCGCCCGGGGCGGCGTACCAGGTGGCGTCGGTCCCGGGCGGCGGCCAGGCGGCCAGGTCCCGCCAGGGGTCTTCGCCGCGGGTGTCGCCGCCGGTGTGGACGCGCACGGGGGCGGGGCGCAGGCCGGAGGTGTCCCCGCAGAGGTGGGCGCGCAGCCAGGCGAGGCTTTCGCCGAACACCTCGGGCCAGCCCCGCTGGAGGGCGGAGGTGTGCGTCCAGGGGCCCATGAGGAGGGCGGTGTCGCAGCCGGCGTTCCGCAGCCGGGCGTACTGGTCGAGGGTCTGTCCGGCGAGTACGTCGTGCCAGCCGGTGATCAGGGCGGTGGGCACCCGCAGCCGCTCCGCCGCCCCGGCGAGGGAGGCGCCGTGCCAGTAGGGGTCGGCGGCGTCGGGGTGCGCCATCGCCTCGTCCAGCCAGGGGACTTCGCCGCCGAGGGCGCGGACGTGCCCTCCGCGCAGGGGCTGCGCCGTGGTGGCCTCGCGCAGGCGGCGCTGCAGGCGCAGGGTGGCCTTGAGGAAGGGCCGGACGCCCCGGTGCTGGTAGGTCATGCCGAGGGCGATGACGAGGGCGTTCTCCAGGTGCAGTACGCCGTCCGCGTGGAGGAAGGCGTGGGGGTCGTGGAGGCCGACCTGGACGACCATGGCCTTCAGCTCCGGCGGCGGGTCGAGGGCGAGGGCCCACTGCACGTAGCCGAGGTAGCTGGGGCCGACCGTCCCGAGCCGGCCGTCGAACCAGGGCTGTTCGCGCAGCCAGGCGAGCGTGGCCCGGCCGTCGGCCGCCTCGTTGCGCCACAGGTGGAACGTACCGCCCGAGCCGCCGGTTCCCCGGCAGCTCTGGACGACCACGTGGAAGCCGTGTTCGGCGAAGAGGAGCCCGTACATGGGGCCCCAGGGGATGCCCCGGCCGTAGGGCGAGCGGACCAGGAGGGTGGGGAAGTCGCCTTCTCCCCGCGGGAAGTAGTGGTCGGTGACCAGGGGGCTGCCGTCGGCGGCCGGGACCTCCAGTCCCGGTTCCCAGCCGACCGCGTGCCGTCCGGCCGGGAGTCCCCGCCAGGTCGCCCTCATCAGGCGGGAGGACAGCGGCGGCTTCGCGGCCGGCGGGGTCCAGGCCGGTCCGGCGGCTGCGGTGGCTGCGGTGGTGGATCCGGCGCGGGGGGTGCGTGCTGGCATGTCTGCCTCTCCTCCATCTATTACCGTACGTTGTACGAGAATAGATCATGCTTGGATGACCTGGCCACATCCGCCCCGAAGACCACGACAGGGAGGGCGAGACCATGCCCGGCGAGGGAAAGTCCGGCGGCGCCGGCGTCGACCCGGAACGGCTCTGGCTGCGCCCGGCCGAGCCCCGCAGGGGCCGCCGCCCCTCCTTCACCCGGGAGGCGATCACGGCCCGGGCCGTCGCGGTGGCGGACGCCGAGGGACTGGAGGCGGTCACCATGCGGCGGGTGGCCGCCGAGGTCGGGGCCGGGGTGATGTCGCTCTACAGCTACGCCCCCGACAAGGAGACGCTGCTGGAGCTGATGGTCGACCACGTGAGCGCCGAGCTGACGGACACGGATCCGCCGAGCGGCGACTGGCGCGCCGACCTGAAGGCCGTCGCCCGCCTCCAGCGCGCCCACATGCTGCGCCACCCCTGGCTGACGGCGGCCCTGGCCACCCGCCGCTCCCCGGGCCCCCACACCCTGGCCTTCCTGGAACACGTGCTCGGCGTCCTGCGGCCCAGCGGCCTGGCCGGCGCCGCGAGACTGGAGGTGTTCGCCCAGCTCACCGGCTTCGTGGCGGGACACGTCGGCTACGAGATCGCGCAGGCGCGGGCCGCGGAGCCCCCGGGCCGGGCCGAGGCCGAGGCCCGCTACCTGGCCGCCGTCGCAGCGGACGGCCACCACCCGGAGCTCGCCGAAGCCCTCGCCTCCGCCGGGGCCCCCACCACCCCCGAAGAGACCTTCACCCGCTTCCTCGACCGCCTGGTCGACGGCCTGGACAGCACCTGAGACCCGGGCCGGACTCCCACCAACGGGCCTGCGGAACAACTCGGTTGAGCCATCGAATCACCCTGCTACGGTGGCGCGGTGACTTCGATCAGGCAGTTCCAGGTGACCTTCGACTGCGCCGACCCGGAGCGCGTCGCCCGCTTCTGGTGCGAGGTGCTCGGATACGTAGTCCCGCCGCCGCCGGAGGGCTTCGCCGACTGGGGCGCGTTCGACCGCGCGCAGCCCGCCGAACGGCAGGGCTCGGCGTTCGCCTGCGTGGACCCCTCGGGCGTGGGTCCGCGGCTGTTCTTCCAGCGCGTCCCCGAGGGCAAGGCCGTCAAGAACCGGCTCCACCTCGACGTACGGATCGGCCCGGGCCTGACCGGGGACGAGCGCGTGGCGGCGCTGGAGGCCGAATGCACCCGGCTGCTCGCGCTGGGCGCGGTCCGCGTACAGCTGCTGCGCGCGGACGGCTTCGGCGAGTCGTGCCTCGTGATGCAGGACGTCGAGGGCAACGAGTTCTGCCTCGACTGAGCCGCCCCGTCACTCTTCCTCACGCCGGTCCAGGAGGGCCGCCAGTTCGGTGGGGCGGCTGAGCGCGACGCAGTGGCCGGCGGTGATCTCCTCCGGGGCCACTCCGAGCCGGTCCCGCACCAGCCCGCGCAGGAAGGCGGGCGGCAGGAAGCGGTCCCCGGTGCACAGTACGAACCTCGTCGGGACGTCCGGCCAGGCCTCCAGGGGCCACGGCTGCGCGGTCGCCGCCGCCGAGGGATGGGCCCGTTCCCGGCGCAGCGCCTCCTCGGCCAGGGCGCGGGGCACGTCGTGGTAGAAGGCGACGTACGGGTCCGCGGCGCCGGTCAGGCCCCCGTCCCCGCGGGCCTGGGCCCGCACGGCCTCGGCGTAGCCGGTCGCGCCCCACCACCGGTCCGGGGACTCGCCCGGCGCGGGCACCATCCCGGCGACCAGGACCAGCGCGGCGACCGGTCGGCGGACGGCGACCAGCGGGGCGGTGAACGCGCCGAACGACTGGCCCACGACGACGGGTTCGCGGCAGTCGCCGACCGCCCGGCAGACGGCGTCGGCGTAGTCGTCGAGCGTCGCCGCGCCGTCGCCGGCCGGTAGGTCGGGGGCCACCACCGCGTGCCCGCGCGCCCTCAGACCGGCCGCGACCAGGTGCCAGTACCAGCCGCCGTCACCGGCCCCGTGGATCAGCGCGAACGTGCTCACGGCAGGACCCGTACGGAGCCCGGTCCACGCGTCTTCCAGGAGCACGGCATGCCGCCGAGCCTACCGGCCGGGAGCCGGCCGCCCGGGAGCGCGCGCCCGTGTCACCGGCCCCGGCTCACGCCCGTCGTCGGCGGCCCGTACGGTGGGGCCATGACCGACTTACGCGACGAAGTGACCGTGGACGAGGAGGTTGAGGTACCGGTGCCCGCCGAGGGCGAGGTCTGGACGGTCGGGGCCGTCGTCCTCGACGCCCGGGGCCGGGCGTTCGCCCAGAAGCGCGGTCCCGGCCGCGCGCTGTTCCCCGACTGCTGGGACATCGTCGGCGGGCACGTCGAGCCCGGCGAGGGCCTCCTCGAAGCCCTGGCGCGGGAGGTGGCGGAGGAGACCGGCTGGCGGCTGCGCCGCGTACGGAGCCTGTTCGGGGTCACCGCATGGACCGGGGACGACGGGGGTGGCATCCGGCACGAGGCCGACTTCCTCGTGGAGGTCGACGGCGACCTGGACCACCCCGCCCTGGAGTGGTCCCGGCACACCGCCTACGGCTGGTTCGGGCCCGCGGACCTCCCCCGCCTGAAGGAGAACCGGGCCCCGGGCGAGTACCTCGTGCACGACCTGGTGGCGAGGGCACTGGGCGAACACTCCGGGCCTGCCTGAGGAATTCCGCGCCGGGGCTCAGAACGCGAAGACCGGGTCGCCCTTCAGCGCCGCGGACATCGTGCACGCGTTGCGGAAGGTGTGCTTCCATGCGAGGCGTTCGCCGTGCAGGACGCCGTCCGCCGCGATCGTGACGGGGTCGTAGTGCTTCGGGCACGCACGGCCGGGCGCCGGCGCGGCCAGCAGCCGGCCGAAGTCGCCGCCGGTGGCGTTCACGGCGTCGCACGCGGCCCGGGGGGCGGGGTGCGTGCCCTCGGCGGTGTAGGCGCAGCTGAGGACCGCGGCCCGTACGACGGTGCCCGCGGCGGCGCCGTTCCCCTGGGCGATGGTGAGGACCAGCGCGGACGGGGCGGAGGGGCCCGCGGGCTCGGCCCGGGCCACGCCCGCGGCGCCGCCGAGGCAGAGGAGGACGGCGGCGGAGACTGTCGCCAAACGGTGACGCATGATCAGTTTCCTTTCGAATCACAGGCGTTGACCGGCACCGGGGCTTCCATCCAGCACCCGGGCAGGACCGACCCTTCCAGATCCGAAGGCCGACCGCACCTGGACGATCGGCTTACGGACACCCCGGTCCGCATATCGGAGAGCGGAGTTCCGCCCGGTGGCGACCCCGACGGACCCCGACGGCCCCTGCGGACGGGCCGCCCAGGCTGACCGGATCGGCGCGGTGACCCGTGCGGAGCGCACGGCGGGCTGGTGACAAACACGACTGTCGCGGCCTCCCCGCGACGTGCCACCTTTGCTCCCGTCACCGACCGAGGACCGAGGGAGCAGGTGTGAACAACGGGCACGCGGCCTTCTGCGACGCCGACCGCTGGTTCTACGACGCACCGTACCGGCGCGCCGGGGAGGGCTTCGCGGCGGCCGTCGCCCCCGTACCCGAGGGGTGGACCTCGCACCGCAGCGGCGACTGGCTCGCCCTGCGTCCCGTCGGCCTCGAACTGCCCTCCCAGGGCTGGAAGATCCACGTCTCGGCCGGCCTCGACAACGCGGAGCGCGTCCTCGACCGGGTCCACGCCCACTGCGTGGAACGGCGGATCGCCTTCAAGTTCGTGCCCAGCCGGTACCTGCTGCACCTGCGCAACGCCAAGTACGCGGACCGCGCGGCGAGCGGCAAGTTCGTCACCGTCTACCCGGCCGGCACCGACGCCTGCCGGCGGATCGCCGAGGACCTGGACGCCCTGCTCGCCGGCGAGCCCGGCCCGTACATCCTGAGCGACCTGCGCTGGAACGACGGCCCGGTCCACCTGCGCTACGGCAGCTTCACCCTGCGGCACTGCTACGACGGGCGCGGCGAGCTCGTCCCCGCGATCGAGGCGCCCGACGGGCGCCTGGTACCGGACGCCCGCGGCCCCGTGTTCCAGCCGCCCGCCTGGGCCGAACCGCCCGCCTTCCTGCGGCCGCACCTGGAGCGGCGCGCCGCCGTCACCCTGGAGGGCGTCCCCTACACCGTGGAGCGGGCCCTGCACTTCTCCAACGGCGGCGGGGTCTACGCGGGCCGCGACACCCGCACCGGCGAAGCGGTCGTCCTCAAGGAGGCCCGTCCCCTCGCCGGGCTCGCCGCCGACGAGGCGGACGCGGTGGCCCGGCTGCACCGGGAGCGCAGGGCGCTGGAGCGCCTGGACGGACTGGACTGCGTCCCCTCCGTCCGCGGCGCCTTCACCGTCGGGGACCACCACTTCCTGGCCCTGCAGTACCTCGAGGGCAAGCCCCTCAACACCTACTTCGCCCGCCGCCACCCGCTGATCGAGGCCGACCCCGACCCCGCGGAGCTCGCCGCCTACACCGACTGGGCCCTGAGGATCCACGCCCGGGTGACCGAAGCCGTGGACGCCGTCCACTCCCGCGGCATCGTCTTCAACGACCTGCACCTCTTCAACATCATGGTCGCGGAGGACCCGGACACGGGTGAACCCTCCGTCGCCCTGCTGGACTTCGAGGCCGCCGCCCCCGTCGACGAGGGCCTGCGCCAGACGGTGGCCAACCCGGCCTTCGTCGCCCCGCCCGACCGGCGCGGCTTCGCCGTCGACCGCTACGCCCTGGCCTGCCTGCGCCTCGCCCTGTTCCTGCCGCTGACGAGCCTGCTCGTCATGGACCGGGGCAAGGCCGCGCACCTGGCGGACATCGCCGCCGCGCAGTTCCCCGTCCCCCGGGAGTTCCTGGACGCGGCAGTGCGGGAGATCCTCGCCGGACCCGAGGGCGCCGTCCCCGGCGGACCGCCGCCCGCCTCCGCCGGGCCGTACCTGCCGGCCGCGCCGGAGGACTGGCCCGCCGCCCGCGCCTCCCTGACCGCGGCCCTGCACGCCGCCGCCACCCCGGACCGCGAGGACCGCCTCTTCCCCGGGGACCCGGCCCAGTTCGCCACCGCCGGGGGCGGGACCGCCTTCGGCCACGGGGCCGCCGGCGTGCTGTACGCCCTCGCCGAGACGGGCGCCGCGCCCTGGCCCGAGGCCGAGGAATGGCTGCTCGCCCGGACCAAGGAACCTGCGTCCGGCACCCCGCTCGGCTTCTACGACGGCCTCGCCGGACTGGCCTGGACCCACCACCGGCTCGGCCACCACGACCGCGCGCTCGCCCTGGCGGAGCGCCTCCTGGACGAGCCCTGGCAGTCCGCGGGCCCCGACCTGAACGGCGGCCTCGCCGGCATCGGGCTCGCCCTGGACTCCCTCGGCACGGCCACCGGCGAGCGCTCCCTGCACGACGCGGCCCTGCGCTGCGCCGACCTCGCCCACGCCGCGGCCCCCTCCCTCGACCGGACCGGGCTCCTCCACGGCCACAGCGGGATCGCCCTGCTGCACCTGCGCCTCTACGAGCGCACCGGCGACCCCGAACTGCTCCTGCGGGCCGGCCGCTTCCTCCACCGCGACCTGGACCACTGCGTGACCAGCGCCTTCGGCACCCTCCAGGTGGACGAGGGGTGGCGGACCATGCCGTACCTCGGGGCGGGCAGCGTCGGCATCGGCATGGTCCTCGACGACCACGCGAGCCACGCCCGCAACGAGCGGTTCGAGGAGGCCCGGGTCCAGATCGTCCGGGCCGCGCAGGCGACCTTCTACGCCCAGCCCGGCCTCTTCCGCGGCGCCGCCGGAATGATCCTGCACCTGTCGCGGACCACCACTCCCGGGCCCGGCACCCGCGCCGGGGACGTCGCCCGGCAGATCGAGGCCCTGGCCCGCCACGCGGTCCCGTACCAGGGCCACCTCGCCTTCCCCGGCGAGCAGATGATGCGCCTGTCCATGGACCTGTCCACCGGGACCGCGGGCGCCCTCCTGGCCCTCGGCAGCGCCGCGACCGACGGCCGCGCGCACCTGCCGTTCCTCCCGCCGCCGCGCACCGCGGCGGCCCCAGAGCCGGTCCCCCACCGGGGGGCCGTGACCCGGCACGACACACCCCCGAAGGAAAGGAAGCTGCCATGACGCTCCTCGACCTGCAGTCCATGGAGACCCCGAAGGAAGAGAACACCGAGGCCGCGCACCTCACCGGCGGCGGCAGCCGCGCCAGCCTGCTGCTGTGCGGTGACAGCAGCCTGAGCGTCACGACCTGTAACTGATCGGGTCCCTTCGGGCCCGGGCGACGTCACGTCGCCCGGGCCCGCACCACATCCCGCGAGGAGCCGCTGCCGATGACCCCGCCCGACGTCCCCGGTGAGACGGCGACGGCCGAGGCCGCCGACCGGGCGCTGAGGGCGGCCGCCCGGCACAGCGCCGGCCGCACCGCCGCCGTGGCCGGCTGCTCGCTGGCCGCCGCGTGCGCGGCGCTCGCCGAACCGGCCGTACTCGGCCACACCCTGGACCTGCTGCTGCGCCGCGACCCCTCGGGGACCGGGTGGGCCCTGGCCTGCGCGGCGCTGACCGCCGCCGAGGTGCTGCTGGACGCGGCGACCGTCCGGCTCACCGGCGGCGTCGACGCCCGGTCCACGGCGTGGCTGCGCCGGCGTGCACTGACCGCGCTGCTGCGCACCGCACCGCACCACGCGGCCCGGCACTCCCCGGGCGAACTCTCCGCCCGGCTCACGGCCCACGCCGCCGGTGCGGGAACCGTCCCGGCGGCCGCGGCGACGGCCGTCACGGCGCTGCTGCCGCCCGTCGGGGGGCTCACCGCCCTGTTCCTCGTCGACGTGTGGACCGGCCTCGCCTTCCTGGCGGGGGTGCCCGTACTGGTGGTGCTGCTGCGGGCCTTCGCCCGCGCGTCGGGCGCCAGTGTGGGGCGCTACCAGCGGGTCCAGCTCGCGCTCGCCGGACGGCTGGCCGAGGCCCTGGCCGGCGCCCGCACCATCGCCGCGGCCGGCACCCTGCGGCAGGAGGCCGCCCGCGTCCTCGCCCCGCTGCCCGAACTGGGCCGCGAGGGGCGGGAGACGTGGCGGATCTACGGGGGCACCATGGCCCGGACCAGCGCCCTGATGCCGCTCCTGCTGTACGTGGTCCTCGGCGTGGCCGGGATGCGCCTGGCCGCCGGGGCGCTCGGCGTCGGCGGCCTGCTCGCCGCCGTCCGCTACGCCGGGCTCGCCGCCGGTGCCGGGGCCGTCACGGGCCGGCTCGCCGCGGTGGTGCGCGGCCGGGCCGCCGCACGCCGCACGGCCGCCCTCCTCGCTCTGCCCGGACTCCCGCAGGGGACACGCGAGTACACCGCCGACGGCCCCGGCACGCTGGAGCTGCGCGCGGTCCGCGTCGAGCGGGCCGGGCGGACCGTCCTGAGGGACGTGGACCTGTGCCTCCCGGGCGGCACCACCACCGCGGTCGTGGGCCGCTCGGGCTCCGGCAAGAGCCTGCTGGCCGCCGCCGCCGGACGGCTCACCGGCTGCGACGGCGGCCGGGTGCTGCTGGACGGCGTCCCGCTGGAGGAGCTCTCCGCCCGGTCGCTGCGCCGCGAGGTCGGCCACGCCTTCGCACGGCCGGCGCTGTTCGGGGAGAGCGTCGGCGCGGCCGTCGCGTTCGGGACCCGGCCCGAGCCCGGCGCGGACGCCGTACGCGCGGCGGCCCGGGCGGCGCAGGCCGACGCCTTCGTGCGCCGCCTGCCCGAGGGGTACCGCACCCCGCTCGACGAGGCGCCGCTGTCGGGCGGGGAGCTGCAACGCCTCGGCCTGGCGCGGGCGTTCTGCGGTGCGGGACGGGTGCTCGTGCTGGACGACGCCACCTCCGGCCTGGACACCGTCACCGCCCGCGAGGTGGAGCACGCCCTGGCGCACGGGGTACGGGCCGGCACCCGCCTCGTGGTGACCCACCGCGCCGCCACGGCCGCCCGCGCCGACCTCGTCGTCTGGCTGGAGGACGGCGCGGTCCGGGCCACCGGGACGCACGCGGAGCTGTGGCGCGAGCCCGGCTACCGGGCGCTGTTCGGCTGGGACGGGAACGGGAACGGGGACGGAGACGGGGACGGCTCCGGCGGCGACGGGCCGGACGCGGACGGGGACGGCCGGTGAGCGGGGACGGCGCCGGCGCCTGGCGGCGGGTGGGCGGCGAGGGGCGCCGCTTCCTGCGCGGCCGGACCCGGACGCTGCGCACCCTCGCCCTGTGGTCGCTGCTGGAGTCCGCCCACACCTTCCTCGGCGGGTACGCGGTGGCGCGCGCCCTCGACGACGGCTTCCTCGCCGCCCGCCCCGGCACCGCCGCCGCCTGGCTGGCGGTGGCCGGGGCCGGCGCCGTCCTCGGCGGACTCGCCCTGCGGGGGGTCTTCGGCGGGCTCGCGGACCTGGTGGAACCGCTGCGCGACGGACTGGTGCGGCGGGCCGTGCGCCAGGCCCTGGAGCGGGCGGTCGCCGATCCGGCGCGGGCCGGCCGGGACGGGGCGGTGTCGCGGCTGGCGCAGCAGACCGAGATGGCCCGCGACTCCTTCGCGGGGCTGGTGCTCGTCGCCCGGTCGTTCGTCTTCACCGCGGCCGGGGCCCTGGCCGGGCTGGCGGCGCTGGCGCCCGTCCTGCTGCTGTTCGTGCTGCCGCCGCTGCTCCTGGGGACGGCCGGCTTCCTGCTGACGCTCCGTCCCGTCGCCCGGGTGCAGCGGGAGGCGCTCGACACCGACGAGGCGCTGGCCGCGCGGACCGGTGAACTGGCGGCCGGCCTGCGCGACGTGGTCGCCTGCGGGGGCGGTGCGCGGGCCGGGGCCGGGCCGCGGGAGCTGATCGCCGCGCAGGAGCGGCTGACCCGGCTGCTCTCACGGTGGGCCGCCCTGCGCACGCTGGCGCTGGGCGTCGCGGGCCGGCTGCCGGTCGTCGCGCTGCTCCTGGGCGCGCCCTGGCTGCTCGGGCGCGGGCTGAGCGCGGGGGCGCTGGCCGCCGCGCTCACCTATCTGGTGCAGTCCCTGCTCCCGGCGCTCGACGCGCTCATGGGGGCGCTCGGGTCGTCGGGCACCCGGCTCCTGGTGGTCCTGGACCGCTTCTGTCCGCCGCAGCGGGGGCCGGCCGTGGGAACACCGCCACCGCGACCGGCCCCCGCCGGTGCGCCGCCGACCGGCGGGGAGCCGCGTGGGGCGGTACCCGCGCCCGGGCGGCCGGGCCCCTCGACGCCCGGCACGCCCTCCCGGCACGGCGGCCGGCGGCTCGCGGCCGAGCTGCGCGGGGTGCGGTTCGCGTACGGCGTCCACGCCCAGCCGGTGCTCGACGGGCTCGACCTGGACCTGTACGAGGGGGAGCACCTGGCCGTCGTGGGCCCGAGCGGCATCGGCAAGTCCACGCTCACCGCCCTGCTGGCCGGCCTCCTCGCGCCGGGCGGCGGGACCGTGCTGCTGGCCGGTTCCCCGGCCCGCCGCCCCGGCCCCGCCCACGGCCCCGATCCACGGCGGACCCTGCTGCCGCAGCAGGCCCACGTGTTCACGGGCTCCGTCCGCGAGAACCTCACCCACCTGTGCCCCGGGCCGGTACCCGGGGCACAGGTGGAGCGGGCCGTCGCGGCCCTCGGGGCGCAGACCCTGGTGGACCGGCTGGGCGGGCCGGACGGGCCCGTCGACCCGGCGGCGCTCTCCCAGGGTGAGCGGCAGCGGCTGGCCCTCGTGGCCGCCCACCTCTCCCCCGCCCCGCTGCTGCTGCTGGACGAGGCCACCTGCCACCTCGACCCAGCGGCCGAGGAACGCGCCGAGCGGGCCCTCGCCGACCGGCCCGGCACGCTGGTCGTGGTGGCCCACCGCATCTCCTCCGCGGCCCGGGCCGACCGGGTCCTGGTGCTCGACGGGAGCCGTGCGGTCGTCGGTACGCACGCCGACCTCCCGGCCAGGTCCGCCCTGTACCGGGAGCTGGTGGGGGTCTGGGACGCCCGGGTGTGAGGGGGGGCGGCTCGGGGGGCCGGTCTCAGACCCAGCCGGCCTTCCGGGAGATCCGGATGGCGTCGACCCGGTTGCGGGCGCCGGTCTTGCGGGTCACGGCGGCCATGTAGTTGCGGACGGTGCCGCTGGCCAGGTGCAGGGCGTGCGCGATCTCCGCGATGGAGTCGCCTTCCGCGGCCCGGGCCAGCACGCTCAGTTCGCGCGGGCTGAGCGGCATCGGCTCCGACTCCAGCAGGGCCGAGGCCAGGGAGGGGTCGACGAACCGCTCCCCGGCGGCGACCTTGCGGACGGCCCGCACCAGCCTGCCGGGGGATCCGTCCTTGTCCACGTAGCCGCGGGCCTCGGCCCGCACCCCGCGGTGCAGCGCGCCGGGCGCCCCCGAGGTGGCGAGCACCAGCAGCGGGGCGGCCGGATCGGCGAGCGGGCGGACGGTGCTTCCCGCAAGCCCCAGGGTGGCCGAGGCGCCCGGACAGTCGAGGTCGACGACGGTCACGTCCGGCCGTAAGGACTCCGCCTCGCGGGCGGCGGACCGCCAGCCCGCGCAGGTCACGTCGAAGCCGCCCTCGGATCTGAGCAGGGCGGCGAGCGCCGACCTCACGAGGCTGACGCTGTGCAGGACGAGGACCTTGGTCATCGGGGGCTCTCCTAGCCTGGTGGTCGACGGGCACCAAGCGGGTGCCCGGCAACCGGGCGGTAGGAACGTCCCCGTCCGCGGCACCGGGGCGCGCGTGGCCGAAGCCCGGCGCCCCGCCGGACCCCGGCGCGGGCGGCCGCACCCGCGCCACGCTCCGCGGCTGCGGCGCGGACGGTGCGGGAGACTCCTCGGGCCGATGAAGCGGTAGGGCTGATTCCGGGTGCGTTCCGGTCGCGTTTGCGGGTGCGCTCCGGTTCAGTGCGGGACCGGGGCGCCCTCCGGAGGCGTCGGCGGCAGCCGTTCGCCGTCGCACGCGGGCGGCAGGAGTCCGGCGACGATCTCGGTGCCGAGTGCGTACGCCGGGACGCCCGCGGTGATGAGCGCGGTCTCGGCGACGCCGACCAGATCGGCGATCGCCGCTCCCGCGTGGAGCGCGCCCCGGGCGTGGATCAGGGCGGGCCCGGCGTGGCCGAGGGCCAGCAACTGCCCGAAGTGGACCAGCTGTTGCACCCGCGCACCCAGCGGACTGTCCGTCAGCACGATGTGGCGCAGCGCGGCGAGCGCCTCCTCGGTCGCCAGCCGGCCGGACTCCTCGGCCAGCCTGAGCCGCTCCTGGACACCGGCGGGAACGGCGCCGAGGGTGGAGCGGTAGCGCTCGCGCACGGCCTCGGTGCGCGCGGCGGACGAGACGGCGTCGCCGGTCATCGTGCGGCCTTGGCGATCGCGGCGCGCACATCCTCCTGGGCCCCGGGCGGGAAGTCCACGGCCCCGCCGATGGCGGCGGCGGCGAGCTCGGCTTCGGCGCTCTCCTCGATGGCCACCACCAGGTGCGCGGTGGCCTCCGGGTCGGGGCCGAACACCAGGAGGCCGTGGTTGGCCAGCAGGACCGCGGAGGTGGTCGGGCGCCGGCGGAGCACCTCGGCGATGCCGCGCACCGAGACGTCCGATCCGCGCGGGCCCCAGGGGACCACGGGGACGTCCTCGGCCTGCCCGAAGCGCAGCATCGGCTCGGTGCGGCAGGGCAGCGGCCGGTGGGCCAGGGCGAAGGCGGTCGCTGAGGGCGAGTGGGTGTGGATGACCGTGCCGACGCCGGGCCGGGCCCGGTAGACGGCGGTGTGCATGGCGATGATCTCGGCGCTGACGGACTTGAGCGCGCCGTCGAGGACCTGCCCGTCGAAACCGACGGTCGCGAGCTGTCCGGCCCGCAGGCCCCGGACGTGCCCGGGCGTCAGCAGCATGCGCTCCCCGTCGAGCCGGGCGCTGAGGTTGGCGTGTCCGGAGTGGGACATCACCCCGGCGGCGAACAGCTGCTCCGTGGCCTCGACCAGCCGGCCGGCCCGCTCGTCGCGTACGTACGCGTCGTTCATGAGGGCATCTCCCTGCCTCGTCGACGGCGGCTCGTCCGCCGCCGTCCTCGTGCGGACCACTCTTCAACTTGAACTAAGGTTCAAGTCAAGCCGCCCGACCGGCCGGGCGGGGAACAGGAGGTGCGGACCGTGCTCATGACGATCGGCCGGCTCTCGGAGCTCACCGGGGTGCCGGCTTCGGCCATCCGGTACTGGGAGCGGCACGGCCTGCTGCCCGCGCCCGAGCGCCAGAGCGGGCAGCGGCGCTATCCCGCGGAGGCCGCCGAGCGGATCACGGTGCTGCGCACGTGCCAGCAGGCCGGGCTGACCCTGGTCGAGATCGCGGAGTTCCAGCAGGAGCAGTCGCGCAGGGAGGCGATGATCCGCGCGAAGATCGGCGAGGTCGAGCAGCGGATGGTCGACCTCGAACACGCGCACCAGCTGCTGACGCACGCGCTCAGGTGCGGGGAGGAGGACATCGTGCGATGTCCGAAGTTCCGCGAGCAGATGGCCGCCTGGCGGACCGGGGAGCCGGCGCCCGGAACGGCGGGCACCGGATCCGGCGGCCGGGTTACTTCTTGACCTGGTTCAGGCAGAGCACGAACTGCTTGCCCGAGCTGCGCCGGCCGCCCCGGGTCTGCTCGTAGTAGCCCAGGTCCGACTTGCCCGCGCAGCGGTTGGTGTCCAGCGTGCCGGATATCACCTCGACCACCTTGTAGGCGGCGCCGGTGCTCCCGCAGTCCACCACCTCGAGGTCCAGGCTCGCCGCCGTGGTGCCGTTGTTCTTCAGGCAGTCGCCCGCCTTGGCGTGGTCGGCGTCGTCCTGGCTGAGGAAGTAGCCCACCGCGGCCGCGATGAGGACGACCACGATGCCGATGCCCTTGAGGATCTTCATGACGCCGACTCCACCGCTGCGGGCGGGCGGGGCGGGCGGGGCGGCCCACTGCTGCGGGGGCGGCGGCTGCATGGGCATCCCGGGCTGGTTCGGGTACATCTGCTGCTGCGGCGCCCCGCCGTAGGGCGGCTGGGCCTGCTGCGGCGGGTACGCGTACCCCGGCTGGGGCGGGTAGCCCTGCGGCTGCTGTGCGTACGGGCCGGGCTGGCCGTAGGGGCCGGGGCCCTGCTGCGGCGGATAGGTCATACGGGATTCCCTCGGTGATCGGACTTTACGTCGTTTTGACGTGGGCACGCTATAGCAATCGATCACCATCGCCCGCATCCGGCCGCCCCGGCGCGCCCGTCCGCTCGCGTCAGCGCCCCCCGTTCCCGGTGCCGCGGCCGGGTGCGCTCATGTCTCCGGTGGCGGGCGTGCCGTCGGCGAGCGCGTACCGCAGGAACACGGTCCCCCGGGCGCTCGCCTCCGGCGGCTGGAGGAGCGTGAGGTTGGCGGGCACCTCGCCGCCGTCGAACAGCTTCTTCCCGACGCCGAGCACGACCGGGTGCAGCCACAGGTCGAGCCGGTCGAACAGCCGCTCCCGCAGGAGGGTCTGCACGAGGTTCAAGCTGCCCACCACCTTCACGTGCTCGTGCCGCTCCCGGACCTCGCGCACCGCCTCCGCGAGGTCCGGGCCGAGCAGGGAGGACCCGGCCCAGGAGAGGTCGGGGCGGCCGCGCGAGGCCACGTACTTGGGGACGCCGTTGAACAGCGAGGCGATGCCGCCGTCCGGGCCGCCCTTCTGGTGCGGCCAGTAGGCGGCGAAGATCTCGTAGGTCCGCCGGCCGAGCAGGAGGGCGTCCGTCCCCTCGTACGCGGCCGCGATCTGCGCCCCGGCGGCCTCGTCGACCAGGGGCGCCTGCCAGCCGCCGAACGGGAACCCCACCGGGTCCTCGTCGGGACCGCCGGGCGCCTGCCCGACCAGGTCGAGGGTCGCGAACATCTCGATGTGGATGAGGCCCATGGTGTGCTCCCGGTGGATCGGTCGTCTCCGTCAAGGGATAGACCGCAGGCGGCCCCGGAACTCATCGCCGCGCCGGGAACCGCCCCCGCGCCGCGGGCGCCCCGCCCTCAGCCGGCCCCGGCGGCGGGCTCGTCGTCCCAGTCGGGGACCGTCGTCGTACCGGCCAGCCAGTCGCGGCGCAGGATCGCGTACCCGACGGCGTCGCGCACCCCGCCGTCGGGGGTCGGCCAGGCGTCGCGGTGGTGCGCCTCCTTCACGTAGCCGTTGCGCAGGAGGGCGCGGCGCATGGCCGCGTTGTCCTGCCGCGTTGCGGCCTCGATCCGCCGGACGGCGGGGAACCCGTCGAAGACGTAGGCCGTGAGCCAGGCCACGGCCGCGGTACCGAGGCCCCGTCCCCGGTGCCGGGAACGGATCCGCAGGTCGAACAGCGGGGTGGGGTCGCGCAGGTCGGTCAGCCGGACGAGTCCGGCCCGCTCGCCGCCCCGGCGGATCCAGAAGGAGCGGTGGTCCTCGTCGTCGTAGCGGCCCTCCTCGATCCACTGACGGGCTTGCGCGGGATCCACGGCGGCCGTGCCGTGGAAGGGCCACGTGTCGCCGGAGAGGAACTCGACCAGTTCCTGGGCCTGGGCCGGCTCGAAGCGCTCGAAGGTGATCTCCACGTCCGCACCCTAGGGCCGGGGACACCGTCACGGAACCGGTTTACCGGCGGGTGAGGGAGCCGCTCGGTTCGGCGGACGGTTCCTCCTGGACGGCGGGAGCGGGCCGGCCGGCGGGGCGGGTCCACAGGAGGGCTCCGGTCAGGAGGACGGCGGCGCCCACCAGCCAGGGGAGCGGGCCCGGCGGCAGGTGTCCGACGGTCAGACCGGCGAGGGCGCCGGCGAGTTGCGCCGCGAGGGACTGGACGGACAGGGCCGTGGCCCTGCCGCGGTCGGCGACGCGGCGGTGCAGGACCTCGTTCTCGCTCGGGCCCGCGGCCCCGAGCCCGAGGTAGACCAGGCCGTACCCGGTGGCCGCCAGGACCGTGGCCACGGCTCCGGTGGCCGCCGAGGTGGCGCCGAGCAGGAGCACGCCGCCCGCGCCGGTGCCGAGGCCCAGCAGGACGGCGCGCTCGCCGCTGCCCGCGAGCCGGGCGGCGAGGGGTGCGAGGTGGCTGCCGAGGGCCGCGCAGAGGAACCCGGCGCAGGCCAGCGCGGCGAAGAGCACGGCCCCCGACTCGGGGGTGCCCGTGAGGACGGCGGCGCGGCGCGGGGTGAGCAGTTCGAGGGTGGCCACGGCGCCGCCGGCGGCCGCCGCGCCGAGGAACACCCGGCGGACCAGCGCGTCGCGGCCCCCCAGGCGCAGCCCGCCCGTGACGGTGGCCGGCACGTCCCGCAGGACCTGGCGCAGGGTGGCCCCGGGCCGGGGCGGTTCGGACAGCGACACCACGGCGTACAGCACGAAGGCCACCTCGACGGCCGCGCCCAGGAGCAGCGGGAGGGAAAGGGGCACCACCAGCCCGGCGGTGGCTTCGCGAAGCCGCGCCCCGAGGCCCGGGACGAGTCCGGTCAGCCACGGGAGGGCGCCGCCGAGCAGCGTCCCGGCGGCGAGCGCGGCGGAGGTCGCGGCGGAACCGCGGGCCAACCCGGTGCGCAGGTCGGCGCCGGGGCCGCGGTGGGCCCGGACGGTGTCGACGTACCAGGCTTCGGCCGGCCCGCTGGACAGGGCGCGGCCCGTGCCCATGAGGACCATGCCCGCCGCGAGCGGCCAGGGCGTGGTGCCGAGCGCCAGGAGGGTCAGGGCGGCCAGGTTCAGCAGGCCGGCGGCGGCCAGGACGGCGCGGCGTCCCAGTACGTCGGACAGGCCTCCGGTGGGCAGTTCCAGGGCCGCGGCGGTGATCGAGTGCACGGCGAACAGGCCGGCGATGGCCGCCATGGACAGCCCGCGCCCGGTGAACAGCAGGATCAGGGGGGCGATGGCCAGGCCCGACGGGAGCCAGAAGAGGACGCACAGGGTGACGTAGCGGCGCAGGGCGGCGGCGGGCGCGTCCGACGGCGGCCTGGTCACGAGGAACTCCCGGCGTCGGGAAGGGCGTTGTCCGGCCGCGCGTCCGACCCGGGATCCGCCTCCGCGGTGTGCGGGGCCAGGGGCAGCCCGGCGGTCAGGAGGACGACCTGCGCCGCACGCGGGTCCGCCGCGTCACGGGCGGTCAGTTCGTCAAGTTTGAGGTGGAGCGCGTCCCAGAGTTCGCCGAGCGACTCGGGGGTCAGACGCGGCAGCCGGTCGCTGATCCCGGCCGCCCCCGCCCACTCCTCCCCCAGCCGCCCGGCGGCCATGTCGGCCTCGTGCCGGGCGAGGGAGGCCTCCAGGTGCTCGATCTGGACCCGGCGCGAGAGCCCGACGTAGGCGCGGCTCTCCGCCGTGGCCGCCATCGCGCCGCCGCTCCACGCGGTCGCCGCGTGCGCCGCCCGCCAGCGGCGCTCCCTGCCGTCGCGGTGCCGGGCCTCCGCGACGAAGGCGTACTTCGCCAGGACGCGGAGGTGGTAGCTGGTGGACGCGGACGACTCCCCGGTCCTGACCGCGAGTTCACTGGCGGTGGCGGGGCCGTCCTGCCGGAGCAGGCCGAGGAGTCGGATGCGCAGGGGGTGGGTGAGGGCCTTCAGGGCCGCGGCGTCGTGCTCGGGATCGAGGACGCGCCGCTGTTCGTCGCTGACCATGACGGCAGGCTAGGCGCCGCGAAGGCTTTCCAAAAGTATTTTTGCAGAATTTCTTTGGGAGTTGGGGTCAGGACCTGGGGGTCAGGACTGCGGGGGCCGGTCGCGGTCGATGAACTCGTTGGCCTTCTCCTGGGCCATGTCGACCTTGTCGGCGTACTTGCCGCCCGTGCGCTCGTCAATCATGTCGCCCCCGCGTTCCACGGCCTGCTTGGCCTTGTCCGGGTTCTGACCGAGCATTTCCTTGAGCTTGTCGACGATCGACATGGTGTCCTCCTTAAGGACCTGGACGCGTACGTCCCCTCCCAGCGTCCCCCTCCTCCCGGCCGACCGCATCCGCGGCTGCCGGGGGTGGCGGCAGCGCCGTACGGGGGACGGAAGGGTTGACGGCGGGTGCCCGGGGCACACGCAGGGTCTCGGCGCCGTGACGGTGGGGTCACGGCGGGCCGTGCGGACTGCGGGGAGGTTGCCATGGCGGTGGGAGCGGAGGGGGTGCCGGCCGGGGCCGGTACGGTGCGCAGCACCGTGCCGCAGCGGCTGGACCGGCTGCCCTGGAGCGGGTTCCACTGGCGCGTGGTGACCGCCCTGGGCATCACCTGGGTACTGGACGGGATCGAGATCACCATCGCCGGTTCGATCGCCGACCGGCTCAGGGACCAGCACACGCTCGGGCTCTCCTCCTCCCAGGTGGGGCTGACGGCCAGCGTCTACCTGCTCGGTGAGGTCGTCGGAGCCCTCGTCTTCGGCCGGCTCGCCGACCGGCTCGGCCGGCGCAGGCTGTTCATCGTCACCCTCGGGATCTACCTGCTGGGCAACGCGCTGACGGCGCTGTCCCCCGCCTTCGCCTTCTTCGCCGTCACCCGCTTCATCGCCGGCACCGGCATCGGCGGCGAGTACGCGGCGCTCAACTCGGCCATCGACGAGCTGATCCCCAGCCGCCACCGCGGCCACGCCGACCTGGCCGTCAACTCCACGTACTGGCTCGGCGCGATGATCGGCGCGGCCTCCAACCTGATCTTCCTCGACCCCGGCCTGTTCGCGCTCGACACGGGCTGGCGCATCGGCCTGCTCGTCGGGCCCGCGATCGGCGCGGCGATCTGGGGACTGCGGCGCAACCTCCCGGAGAGCCCCCGCTGGCTGCTCACCCACGGCAGGCCCGAGGAGGCCGAGCGGGTCGTCGCCGGGATCGAGCGGGCGGTGGAGCGCGGCGGAGCCCGGCTGGAGCCCGTCCCGGACAGCCTGGCGGTGGAGTACCGGCAACGGCCGCCCGTCGGCTACCGGGAACTCGCCCGGATCCTCTTCCGCGACTACCGGCGCCGCTCGGTCCTGGGGTTCATGCTGATGGTGACCCAGTCGTTCCTCTACAACGCGATCTTCTTCACCTACGCGCTGATCCTCGCCGAGTTCTACGGAGTCCGCGGCGGCGCGGTCGCGTACTTCATCTTCCCCTTCGCCCTGGGCAACCTGGCCGGGCCGCTGCTGCTCGGCCGGTACTTCGACACCCTGGGCCGGCGCCGGATGATCGGCACGACCTACTGCCTCTCCGGCACCCTGCTCCTGGTCACCGGCTGGCTGTTCGCCCAAGGGCTGCTGAGCGCGGTCACCCAGACCCTCCTGTGGTGCGTGATCTTCTTCATCGCCTCCGCGGCGGCCTCCTCCGCCTATCTGACGGTCAGCGAGGTCTTCCCGGTGGAGATGCGGGCCCAGGCCATCTCCTTCTTCTTCGCCCTGTCCATGCTGTTCGGCGGTGTCGTGGCCCCGTGGCTGTTCGCCACCCTCATCGGCGCCGGCCACGACCCCTGGCGGGTGTTCGCCGGGTACGCGGCCGGCGGCGTGCTGATGGTCCTGGGCGGACTGACCGCGTTCCGCTGGGGGGTGGACGCCGAACGGCGCCCGCTGGAGGAAGTGGCCGTCCCGCTCTCCGCGAGCGTCCGCGCCGCGGCCGGCCCGGTCCGCGAGACCGGGCCTACGCGGCCGACGCGGTCGTGAGACGGGCGCACTCGGCGACCACGGCCCGCAGGTCGCCGGTGGTGCGCAGGAGGCGGCGCTGGACACGGGCGCCGTTGCCCCGTTCCAGGAGGCCGGCCAGGCCCTCGCGGACGCGTTCCAGGTCACCGGTGTCCTCGAGCGCGTCCCGTACGTGCTCCACCAGCACGTCGAGGACCACCTCGGGCGGTGCCGGGCTCATGCTGCGGGGGTCGAGCAGCGGCCCGTCCAGGCCCGACCTGGCGGCCCGCCAGGCGGCGAGCCGCAGCAGGCCGACGCCGATGCGGGCCGGGGGCCGCCCGGCCCGCCACTCGCGGGCGGCGGTCTCCACCAGGGCGCGGGCCAGGGCGGCGAGGAGGACGGGGGTCCCGGGTTCGAGGCAGACGTCGGCCACCCGGATCTCGACCGTGGGGTAGCCGGCGGAGAGGCGGGCGTCGAAGTAGATCATGCCGTCGTCGCGCAGGACGCCCGTGGCGATCATGTCGCGCACCTGCTGGTGGTAGCGCTCCGCGCTCCCGAAGGCGTCGGTCGGCCCGGCGGACGGGAGCCGGTTCCAGACCCGGCTGCGGTAGCTGGCGTACGCGCTGTCCTGGCCCTGCCAGAACGGCGAGTTGGCGCTGAGGGCGGTCAGCACCGGCAGCCAGGGGCGGATGCGGTCGAGGACGGCCACGCCCTCGTCGTCCGAGGCGACGGAGACGTGGACGTGGCAGCCGCAGGTCAGCTGCTCCTGGGCGGTCAGCCCGAACTGCCGGCTGACCCAGCGGTAGCGCTCGCCGGGCATCGTGGACGGCCGTACCGGCAGCGGGGAGGTCGCCAGCGCGGCGAGGGCCCCGCCGGCGTCGGCGGCGTGCCGAGCCGCCTCGGCACGCCAGCGGACGATCTCCTCGGCCAGCTCCCCCATCCGCAGGACGGGACGGGTGGCGAACTCCACCTGCTCGCACTTGAGCTCCGATTCCAGCGCCCCCTCCTCGGGGCGGTGCGTACCGTTGCCCTCGCGGGAGGCGGCCGACATCACCGCCGCCGACAGGGCGAGCGGCTCGCCCGTCGTGGCGTCGACCAGCAGCAGTTCCTCCTCCACGCCTACGCTGCGCATGCCCGTCACGTTCCTTTCGCCGGCTCCGTACACCCGTCGGGTGTCACGTGCCCAGCAAAGACGGTCGTACGCCGCGCACGCCGGTTCCCACGCCGCCGGGCGGGCGGCCGGATCCGGTCAGCCGTCCAGCGCGAGCGCGTTCTTGGCGTGCTCGACGGATTCCTCCGAGGCGGGCCCGCCGGGGTTCTCGGTGGCCAGGGCCTGGTTGAGGGCGACGAAGGGGCGCATCCGCCGCTCGTAGGCCGCGTACGCGGCGCGGTGGTCGCCGCCGGCCCGGGCCAGGGAGCCGGCCAGGACGTGGGCGCCGGCGAGGGCGAGGCTGGTGCCCTGTCCGGACAGCGGGGAGGGGCAGTATCCGGCGTCCCCGAGGAGGACCACGCGACCGTGCGACCAGCGGTCCATGCGGATCTGGGCCATCGCGTCGCAGTAGAAGTCGGGGGCCGTCCGGGCGGCCTCGGCCAGGCGGGCCCCTTCCCAGCGCAGGGCGGCGAGCCGCTCCACGACGACGCGGCGCAGGACCTCGCCGTCCTGGGGCCCTTCCGCGAGGGGGCCGGACCCGAAGCCGAAGGCGATCCGCAGCTCGGCGCCGTCGCGGACGGGCATGATGCCGAAGCCCGACTCCCCGTCCTGGAGCCACACCTGCCAGTCGTCCAGGCCGAGGAAGTTCTCCGCGCCGAACACCGCGAGGTGGCTGCCGAGGGGGTGGGCGAACTCCGCCTCCGGGCCGAAGGCGAGGCGCCGCACGGTGGAGTGCAGGCCGTCGGCCCCGACCACGAGGTCGAACGTGCGGGCGGCGCCGTGCGCGAAGCCGACCCGGACCCCGGTCCCGTGCTCCTCCAGCGCGGTCACCCCGTCGCCGAAGACGTACTCGACGTCCGCGCGGGTGTGCTCGTACACCATGCGCACCAGGTCCTCGCGCAGCAGCTCGATGTCCTCGCCGTCCAGCCGGCCGCTGCTGAAGGTCGATTCGGTGGACCGGTGCACCTCGCGGCCGTCGGGGGCGAGGACGGACATCCCGCGCATCCGGGTGCGCACCCGGCGGGCCCGCTCCAGCAGGCCCGTCCGCTCCATGACGTCGAGCGCGACGCCGCGCACGTCCACGGCCTGGCCGCCGGGGCGCGGGCCCGGGGCGCGCTCGACCACGGTGGGCGCGAAGCCGTGGCGGCGCAGCCAGTGGGCGAGGACGGGACCGGCTATCCCGCCGCCGGAGATGAGTACGGTCTGCATGGCAACCCCTCCAGTACTGCTCGGTACGACGTACGCGGCAGAACGTACGACGTACGCGCCCCTCCCTCAACCGACCTTTCCCCAGGCCTGTACTAGTGCAGACGTGCCTCGTCGGACCATCCCGGCTGCTACCGTCTGTACTAGTACAGCAAGGGGAGGCGGCAGGACGTGACGAAGGCCACAGCGGCGGTCGGTGACCCGCCTTACCTGCGCATCGCCGCGGCGATCCGGCGGCGCATCACGGACGGCGACCTGGCCCCCGGCGACCGGGTCCCCTCGACCCGGCGGATCGCCGCGGAATGGGGCGTCGCGCTGGCCACCGCCACCAGGGCCCTGGCCGCCCTGCGGCAGGAGGGGCTCGTGGAGGCCCGGCCGCGGATCGGCACCGTGGTCGCCGGGAGCGCGCCCGCGGCGCCGCCGCGCCGGCCCCCGGCGCCCGGCGCGCACCCCGAGCAGGGGCTGAGCCTCGAACGGATCGTCCGGGCCGGTGTGGAGATCGCCGACGCCGAGGGGATCTCCGCCCTCACCATGCGCGGGGTCGCGGCCCGGCTGGGCGTCGGGGCCATGTCGACGTACCGGTACGTCCCGGGCAAGGAGGACCTCGTCCTGCACATGGCCGACGCCGCGTTCGGTGAGGCGGCCTACCCCGCGCCCGACACCGCCGGGGACTGGCGCTCGCGCGTCGAGCTGGGCGCACGCACCCTGTGGGGCCTGTACCGCAGGCATCCGTGGCTGGCCCAGGTCGGCTCCCTGACCCGTCCGCTGCTCGTGCCCAACCTGATGGTGCACGGGGAGTGGGTCCTGGGCGCCTTCGACGGTCACGGCCTCGACGCCACCGCCCTGTTCGACGTCCACGTGCTGCTCTACAGCCACATCCAGGGCCTGGCGGTGCACCTGGAACGGGAGGCGCAGGCCGAGGCGGCCACGGGCCAGTCGGAGGACCAGTGGATGGACAGCCGCGCCCCGGCCCTGCGCCACCTGGCCGAGTCCGGCCGCTTCCCCACGTTCACCAAGGTGGTCGCAGCCTTCGAGGACGGCTACGACCTGCGCCTGGACGCCCTCTTCGAACTCAGCCTGCGCACCCTCCTCGACGGCCTGACCCCCCTGGTCGAGGGCCGGAACTCCTGACCCCGGCCCACTGGGGACTCGTGCGGAGGCATTCGATCAGGTGGGCGGTAGCGGATCCCGGGGCCGGGCGGGTCGTCCGATCGGATGACGGGCGGGTCCGCCGGGTGTGCGGGGAGGGAGGGACGGCGGGGGGACCGGCCGGCCCGGCGGGCCGGACAGGATGGGGTCATGAACCCGCACGACCGACTGCTGCTCGATGCCGCCAAGGCCGGGGACACGGACGCGGTGCGTACCGCGCTCGCCGCCGGCGCCGCTCCCGAGACCCGCGACGAGGACCTCCGTACGCCCCTGCTGCTGGCGGTGCTCGGCGACCACGTCGCCGTCGCCGAGGTCCTGGTGGCCGCCGGCGCCGACCCCGACGCCCCCGACTCCCGCGAGGACAGCCCCTGGCTGGTCACCGGGGTGACCGGGAG
>NZ_JBHVUQ010000059.1:0-13767 GCF_042884105.1 Streptomyces sp. NPDC058157 | reverse complement strand
CGCATGATGCGGGCCCTGCTGCCGGCCGGCCCCGACCTGACCCGGCGCAACCGGTTCGGCGGGGTCTCCCTGATCCCGGCCGCCGAACGCGGGCACGTCGGCTACGTGCGGGCAGTGCTGGCGGAGACGGACATCGACGTCGACCACGTCAACCGGCTCGGCTGGACCGCGCTGCTGGAGGCGGTCATCCTCGGCGACGGCGGCGACCGCCACGAGGAGGTCGTCCGGCTGCTGCTCGCCGCCGGGGCGGACCCGTGGCTCGCGGACTCCAAGGGGGTGACGGCGTACGAGCACGCCCTGCGGCGCGGTTTCACCGGGCAGGCGCGGCTGCTGCGGGCGGCGCAGGAGCAGCCGGGGCGCGGCGGCCGCGACGGGCGCGGGGCCCGGGGTGTCCGGTGAGCCGCCGGACCGCGGGCGCGTCGGGACGGCCGACCCGGGGGGAGCGGGCCGGGGCGGCCGAACCGCCGATGCGCAGCCCCTTCGGCGGCGGTTCGGCCGCGGCGGCCTGGGAGCGGTCCGTGGCGCGGCAGCGGGCGCGGGGCGGGGCGTCCCGGCGGGCGCGGGCGCTGCTCGTCGTCGGGCCCGCCGTCGCCGCACTGCTGGCCGGCTGCACCGCGGCCGGAACCGGGGCCGGAACCGGAAGCGGGGCCGGGGCCGAGGGGGGCGCGGGCCGGGCCTCCGCCTCCCCCGCGCCGAGCGGGACCCCGCTGCCCGGCGGCGTCCCCACCCCCGAAGGGACCCTGCTCGTCGCGGACTTCGGGGCCGACACCGTCACCTTCGTCGATCCGCGGCGCGGCCCGGTCGGTTCCGTCACCGTCGGCACCGCCCCGTACGGGCTGGCCCTCGGCCCGGACGGCCTCGCCTGGGTGGCCACCGCCGAGGGCGTGGCGGCGGTCGACACCCGGGCCCGCGTGCGGGTGGCGCTGGTCCCGTACACCACCCGCACGGGCCCGGCCGGCACGGGCGAGTACCGGGGAGGCGGCATGGGCATCGCCCTGTCCCCGGACGGCTCGCGCGCCTACGTCGGCGTCAACGTCCCGGGCGGCCGGGGCACGCTGGAGGTGATCGACACCGCGGCCCGCGCGGTGACCGCCACCGTGCCGGTGGGCCGGCGTCCCTTCGACGTGGACGTCGCCCGGGACGGCGGCGAGGTGTACGTGACCGGCCACGACTCCTTCGACGTCACGGTGGTCGACGCGGGCTCCCTCGCGGCGCGCCGGATCGAGGTGGCCCCGTACGGCACGCGGGGCGGTCTCGGCTCCTGGCTCAAGCCGCACTACGCGGTCGTGCGCCCCGGGGACGGCCGGCTGCTGCTGCCGTTCGAGGGGGAACGGCTGGCGGTGGTGGACCCGCGCAGCGGCTCGGTGGCGGTGGAGCCGATGACGGCCGACACCCACCAGCACGGAGCCGCCCTGACCCCCGACGGCCGGCTGCTGGTCGTGGGCACCGGCGCGGTGGAGGAGGGCGAGGGGCCCTCGCTCACCGTGCGGTCCCCGGGCGGCGAGGAGCGGGTGTACCCGCTGGAGGGTCCGCACGAGGACGTGGCGGTGTCCCGCGACGGGCGGACGGCGTACGTCACCGGCGGCTACACCCGGGACGGCTACTGGAACGGCCTGACCGTCGTCGACCTGGCCGACGGCGCCACCCGCCGCCTCCCGGCCGGTACCCGCCCCCTGGGCGTCGTCGTCCTGTAGGCCGCTACGGGGCGGCCGGTCCCCCGGTCTAACCGCCCTTCAGCCGGCGGTTGATCTCCTCGCCGATCCTGCGGTTGAGTTCGGCCAGCTGCTCGGGCGTGTAGGCGGTGAGGTCCCCGAGGTCCGGTGGGTTGGCCTGGGGTTTGTCCTTCTGCTTCTGCTCCTCGCGCCGTTTGAGCTCCTGCTCCTCCGGCGAGCCGGGCGCCGCGTACGCGCACCGGATCAGCGTGCCGTCCGCGGCCGTCAGGCAGGTCGCCTCGCGGCCCGCGACCTGCCCCCGGCCCACCACCCGGTAGCGGATGTCCTGTTCGCTGCCGATGGTGGCGGTCCAGGTGGTGCCGCCGGTGGGGACCACCTCGAAGACCTGGTCGTCGTTGTAGCAGCAGACGTCCCGGTACTCGGCCTTGATCAGCGCGACGATCGCCTTCGGCGAGGACCAGGTCGGATCGAGCCGGTGGACGGTCAGGGGGGCCAGCGCGGTGCCTGCGTGGCGGGCCGGCACGGTCGCGACGGCGACGACGGAGCTGGCCTCCCCCTGGGGGGTGAGGGGGGTGACGTAGACGCTGCGTCCGCTGGAGTCGCCGTAGCGGAGGGTGAACTCCGAGTCGTTGCCGTTGTTCGCGCCGTCCTCCGAGGCGTCCCAGCCGCTGCGTTCGAACCACCAGTCGGCGAAGCCGCCGACGGCGGCGACCGATTCCCGCTGCCGGGCGGCGAGGCTCAGGGGGTAGGAGGGGCCGGGGACCTTCTCCGTGTCGGTGGTGAAGGTGATCTTCCCGGTGCGGCCGTCGTAGAGCGCGACCCCGGCGGGGCGTTCCGTCACGACCAGGAGCCCGGTCTGGCGTTTGAGGGGGACCACCACGACGGGCGTGTCGCCCGAGCAGGTCACGTAGGCGTCGTCGGCCTCGAAGCGGACCCAGCGCTTCTGCTCGGAGATCTTCCGGCCCAGGTTGTGGCCGAACCAGCCGCTGATGCGGGCGTCCGCCACGTCCACGTCGAACGAACAGCGCTGCTGCGAGCGGCTGGTGCCGCCGAGCGGGACGTCCTGCACGAGCCCCACCTCGTACCCGGACAGCCAGCCGCTCCGCTCGACGAGGGTGGCGAACCGGTCCGAGTCCGGCAGGTAGGTGATGTCGGCGATCTCACCGGTGACGTCGCCCAGGTGCGGGGCGGCCTGCGCCTTGCCGACGAGGTAGGGCGAGCGGGGCGCCAGCTCGGGCACCGGCGCCGTCACCACCTGCGTGGCCTGCATGTACGAGCGGTCCTGCAGGTACGCGCCGTAGATCAGCCAGGCGACGGCGAGCGCGAGCCCGGCGACGGCCCCCAGGCAGCCGAGGGCCCCCGCCACGCCGCCCGACCCGGCGGCGGGCTTGCCGAGCCCCTTGCGCACGAGCCGCTGCGCGAGCCACGCCAGCGCGACGCAGGCGGCGGCCAGCAGCGGCAGGGCCAGCCAGGCGAGGAGCTTGCGCAGCTCCCACACCAGGACGGTGCTGTAGTACGGGGCGTACAGCGGGGCGCAGGCCACGAGGACCGCGAAACCCACCGGTATGCCGATCCGCAGTGCCCGACCCATCAGCGCCTCCCCGACCGCGTGGTCCAGATCGATTGTGGGGGGTGCGGCGCGCCGTGTCACGGCCCCGCGGGGGCCGTGATGGCGACGAGTTCGACTTCGAAGCCGTCGGCGTTCTCCAGGTAGGCGGCGTAGGTCCGTTCGCCTCCGGCGTGCGGGTGGCGGTCGGGGAACATCAGGGTCCAGCCGTGCCGCCGCGCCCGGCGGGCCAGGTCCTCCACCGCGTGGTGGTCCGTGACGTGGAACGCCAGGTGGTTGAGCCCCGGCCGGCAGCGGTCGTGCCGGCCGGCGGTGAGGGCGGGGGACTCCTCGAAGACCAGGTAGGCCGCGCCGAGCCGCCAGCTGCGGCCGCCGGCCCAGCTCTGGAAGGGCTCGTAGCCCATGGCCTCCAGCAGCCAGCCGAAGGAGCCGGTGGCCCGCTCCAGGTCGGGCACCCAGATCTCGACGTGGTGCAGCGCCCCGTGCCGCGGGACGGCCCCGCCGGTGCCGGCTGCCGCTCGGGGTGTGGGTTCCTCGGTCATGGGGGGCATCCTCCTCCTCATGGCCGCGCGGGCGGACCGTCGAAGCGGGCGCGGGGCGAGGTGTCGCGCAGCCGGCGGTCGAGGAGGACCACGGAGGCGAATCCCGGGGCCTGCGCCGGGCCGCGCCCTTCGATCCCGGACAGCAGGGCCGCCAGGCCCCGTTCATGGGTGGCGAAGACGCGGGGGGAGGCCAGGCGTCGGCGGGCGCGCTGGCCCGAGAGGGCCTCCCGGGCCCCGACGTCGAGGAGGACCATGTGCGCCTGCCGCCCCGCCCGGCCGGCGCTGTGGGCGAGCCATCGGCGCAGCCAGGTGCGGGTACCGCAGTCGTGGAGGAGCAGCGGGCCGGGGCCCCGCATCGCCCTGCGTATGCCGCGCATGTGGTGCAGCCGCGCCAGGGGGCGGTAGGCGCCGTAGGGGAGCCAGGCGGGCAGGAGCGCCTCGCAGGCGGCGCGCGTGGCACGCGGATCCAGGACGGTTCCCTGACCGGCCCAGGCGCGCAGCAGGGTGCTCTTGCCGCTGCCCGGGAGGCCGGCTATGACGACCACCGCGTCCTGCGGATAGGACAGGCATATCCCCGTGTCGCCGCGGCCGCGCAGGTCGACGACGCCTCGCGGGGTGATCGGAGGGACGGCCCGGCGTCCGGGATCCACGGCGGAGTTCGCGTTCTTCACGTCAGGGCCGGCCTCGGACACAGCGGACCGCACATCTCGTTTCGACTCCAGGCTAGGGGGTGGGCGTCGGGCCCCGGCACGTCGGGCGACGGCCACCACCCTGGCGGCGTACGGCCCTCCTCGACCCTATCCGTCCCCCGTCCGACACCATCGCGCACGCCCCCCACAAGGGAGGGTCATGGAAATGTCTAGATTGGGCAATATGCAATGTCCCTACCGGTTTCAGGGGTGATGGAACGTCAGAGTGTGGCCTGCCCGGCCCGCGCCGGGAGCAGTTCGGAGCCCGTCCGGCCCGTAAGGGGCGGGGCGATGCCGACCGTTGAAGGAGCCACCCGCATGTCCGCTTCCCTCGCCACCCGCCGCACCGTCGCCGCCCTCCTCGCCGTCGGCGCCCTGATCGGCGCCGCCGCCGTACCGGCCGCCGCCGACGACCACCGGCACGACCGCCACGGCGCGCACTCCCCCGTCGTCATCGGCGACGTCGAGAACGCCGGCCGCGGGCAGGACAACCGCGCCCTCAACGGCGAGTGGGTCGAGGTCAGGAACACCGGACGCCACAGCGTCAACCTGCGCGGCTACACGCTGACCGACAAGCAGGGCAACCGCTACCGCTTCGGCGACCTGCGCCTGGACGGCCGCTCCAGCGTCAAGGTCCACACCGGAATGGGCCGCGACTCCCACCGCGACGTCTACCAGAACCGCCGCCGGCAGATCTGGGACGAGCGCGACACCGCCACCCTGCGCGACGCCCGCGGCAACGTCGTCGACACCGAGTCCTGGGGCCGTCGTGGACACCACCACCACGGCTGATCCCCTCCGGTGGCGCGGCCCGGCCCACCCCCGCACGGGCCGCTCCACCGGCTGACCACGGCGTGCCCCGGCGAACCGGCCGGGGCACGCCGTGCCCGTGCCCGGGGTCCGTACCCTGGAGGCATGCGCATGCGCCCCACCCTGGACTGGACCCCCGCGCAGGACCTGCCTCCGGGGACCACCGACCTGCGGCCGGTCACCGACGCCCTGCGGGCCGGCGGTGTGCTGGTGCTCAGCGGGGCCGGGATCTCCACCGAGTCGGGCATCCCCGACTACCGCGGCGAGGGCGGGAGCCTGAGCCGGCACACGCCGATGACGTACCAGGAGTTCACCGCCGACGCCGGGGCCCGGCAGCGGTACTGGGCGCGCGGCCACCTGGGCTGGCGGACCTTCGGCCGCGCCCGGCCCAACGCCGGGCACCGGGCCGTCGCCGCGTTCGCGCGCCACGGCCTGCTCTCGGGCGTGATCACCCAGAACGTCGACGGCCTGCACCAGGCGGCCGGCAGCGAGGACGTGGTGGAGCTCCACGGGAGCCTGGAGCGGGTCGTCTGCCTCTCCTGCGGCGCCCTCAGCCCGCGCCGCGAGCTGGCGCGGCGGCTGGAGGAGGCCAACGCCGGCTTCGAGCCCGTGGCGGCCGGACTCAATCCGGACGGTGACGCGGACCTCACCCGGGAGCAAATCGGGGATTTCCGCGTGGTGCCCTGCGCGGCCTGCGGCGGCGTCCTCAAGCCCGATGTGGTGTTCTTCGGCGAGTCCGTGCCGCCGCGACGGGTCGAGCACTGCCGCGCGCTGGTCCGGGAGGCGGCCTCGCTGCTGGTCCTGGGGTCCTCGCTGACGGTGATGTCGGGGCTGCGGTTCGTCCGGCAGGCGGCGGAGGCGGGAAAGCCGGTGCTGATCGTCAACCGGGACCGGACCCGGGGCGACCTGCAGGCGGTCACCCGGGTCGCCCTGCCGCTCGGGGCGGCCCTGACCACGGTGGCCGGCCGGCTGGGCGTCCCGGTCGACGGCCCGCCGGCGCACTGACCGGGGTCATCCGTCTCCGGCCGCCCGTCCGGTCAGCGGGGTGCCGCAGCCCGAGCAGTAACGGGCGTCGACCTCGATCGCGTGCCGGTGGCAGTGGGCGCAGACGAGGTGGAGGGCGCACGTCGGGGGCGGGGCGGCGGGCACGGCGGAGGCGGTGGGCACGGCGGGGACGGCGGAGGCGGTGGGGACGGCGGGCGCGATGCTCATCCCCCGCCGCTTGCGGTGCACGGTCAGCACGACCAGCCCCTGGGGACCGGCCAGCAGCGCCCGGACGGAGCCGCGCGGCAGCAGGCCCAGGAATCCCGGGGAGAGGTGGGACTGCTCCCCGTCCAGGGTCAGGACGCCCGTGCCCGCGACGACGACCATCATGACGTCCACGGCGTCCTCGGTGGAGGGTGCTCCCCCGGTCCCGGGCAGATGCCGCACGAGGTTGGCGTCGAGCTGCCGCCCCGCCCCCCGCAGCCGCCACAACGCCCCGCCCTGCCCCTCGGCAGCCGCCGCGAGCAGCCCCGCGACGGTCGCGGTCTGCGCCGTGTGCTCCACCTCCGCCAAGGCGTGCCTCCATGTCCGACCGGTGTTCCGGCCCTCATGATCCCGCACGGGCGGACCGGCTCGGGACCGGGAAGGCGGCTCAGCGGCCCTGGAGGGTCCTGACGTTGTCGCCGAACGTCCAGGTCCGGGAGCCGTCCCAGTTGAGGGACCAGGTCATCAGGCCCTTGAGCCTGCCGCCGTAGGAGTTCCACGCCTGGGAGACCTGGGCGGGGGCCATGTAGCCGCCGCCGGCGCCCGGTTGGGCCGGGAGCCCGGGGACCTGCTTGTCGTAGGGGACCCTGACCGTCGTGTTCTGGACGACCAGTCCGCGGTCGAGGCAGTCGGTCTGCGCCTTGAAGCCCGCGACGGTGCCCGCCTCGTAGGAGTCCCCGCGGCAGCCGTACATGCTGCCGTTGTAGTACTGCATGTTCAGCCACCACAGGCGGCCGTTGTCCGCGTACTTCTTGACGACGGGCAGGTAGGCGCCCCAGATGGAGCCGTACGCCACGCTGCCGCCGGTGACGTAGGCGGTCTCGGGGGCCATGGTGAGGCCGAAGCCGTCCGGCATCCGGGCGAGTACGCCGTCGATGATGCGGATCAGGTTGGCCTGGGACGGGGAGAGCTGCGTGATGCTGCCCGACCCGACGAGACCGGTCTCGATGTCGATGTCGATCCCGTCGAAGTTGTACTTCTTGAGGAGGGGGACGATCGTCTCCACGAAGCGGTCGGCGACGGCGGCGGAGCCGAGGTCGATGCCGGCCGCGGCGCCGCCGATGGACATCAGCACGGTGAGGCCGTCCTGTTTGGCCTGGCACATCTCGGCGGGAGTCGGCACCTTGACCGTGCTGTCCATCCCGTCCTCCCACAGGACGGTGCCGTCCGACCGGATGACGGGGAAGGCCGCGTTGACGACGTTGTAGCCGTGGCTGCGGATGCGGCCGTCGGTGAGGGGGATCCAGCCGAGGGGCGGGTGGACTCCGTTGGCGGCGCCGTCCCAGTTCTCCCAGTAGCCCTGGAGGACCTTGCCGGAGGGCTTCGGCCGGAGGGCGCAGGTGTCGGGTGCGAGCGGGCCGGGGGCCGGCGGGGTGGCCGCCGCGGCCGGTAACGGGCTCAGCAGGACCGCGGCGAGGGCGAGTCCGAGTTGGAGGAGGCGGATGGTCCGACGGGGCATGGGTGTGCTCCCTTCGCGCCCGCCCCGCCGGGGTGGGCGGGGAGGCGCACAGGCCGGTGACCGGGAGGGTGACGCGCTCCACGGTGGGTTGGTCCAGACCATCTGTCAAGGGTGTCGGCAGGAGGGGCCGCGGCGCCGGGCCGCGGGAGCCTTCACGAAGGCCCGTTCGCGCAGTGCCCGGGCCTCGGCGAGGGTGGTGAGCCGCACGGACCGCCCCAGGAGGCCGGCCGGCCCGCGCGTCAGCCGGCCGGGGTGCCCTGGTGGAAGTACATCCGCCAGCCGGTCTCCGAGAGCCGCCACACCGAGCTGCGCCAGGCGCGGCGGCCCTGGTGGTCCGACAGGTAGGTCAGGTGGACGACGCCCGGGGCCAGGACGGTCCCGGACATGGCGCTGACCTCGATCGGTGCCTCCGGGGACACCGAGCCGCCGCTCGTCACGGCGAGGATCGTCTCGGCGTCCCAGCGCCGCCCGGACGCCCCGATCTCGGTGAACTCCGGGTCCAGGAGCTCCAGGACCCGGTCCGGGCACGTCCGCACGCCGGGGTCGAGCAGCCGCAGCTCCGCGTCGACGGCCGCCTGTACGGCCCGTTCGTCCTCGTCCTTCATGTGGGAACCCTACGGGCCGCCCCCGGGCGGGACACGGCGGATTCCCGCGGGTCAGGAGACGAGGGGGCCGGCCTCCGCCTCGGTCAGCCTGACCGTGCACAGGCCGCCGCGCTCGGTCTTCACCTCGGTCACCTTGAGCTGGGTCCCCGGGGCGAGGATGTACTCCTCCTCGCCGGTGAAGGCCGAGAAGCTGCGGATCCCCACCGCGCGGGCGGGGGTCACCTCGAAGAGCGTCCGCTTGCCGCGGCTGCCGAGGAAGGAACGGGCCACGCTCAGCTCCGAGGTGCACGAGGAGACGCCCCACCAGGTCACCGTCCCCCCGACCGGGTACTGGGCGCGCAGGTCCAGCGACACTCCGCGCCACAGCGGCCGGGTGTGGGCGGGCAGTTCGGAGACCGCGGAGAACAGCAGCCGGAGGTAGGGGAGGTAGGGCGTCAGCCGGGTGCGGTCCGGGGAACGGAGGACGGCGTTGATCTCCCGGTAGAAGGCGGACTCGCAGGTGTAGAGGTAGAGCGCGGCGATCGCGTCGGCGGACGGCCGGCCCGCGCCGCCCGTCGCGTCCGCCCGCCGCTTGCCGAACTCGTGGGACCGGTCGATGTGCCGGCCGAGGCCCGGCAGCACGTCGGCGACCGGTGCGAGCGCGGTCCGGAAGTCCGCCGGCGGGGTGTCGAACACACCGGTGATCGCCGGGAGGACGAGTCCTTCGTCCTTGACGCTGGTGAGCCGCTCCAGGTACAGCTGGTGCAGTTCCATGGTCGAGGCGATGAAGGCCCCCATGCGCGCCGCGACGTCGTCGTCCGCACCGCCGGACGGGGTGCCCGCGGCGTCCTGGTTCCAGCCCTTGCTCGGCAGCCAGTCGACCGGCTCGGCGCCCAGCGACGCGAGGGCGTCGTTGACCGTGGCGAAGTGGTCGCCCTCGCAGAAGATGTCGCCCTGGGCCGCGGGGTTGGCGTGGTCGATGTGCCGGACCTCGACGTCCGGGTACTTCTCCTGCAGGCGCAGGACGACCTTCTTCAGGCTGCGGGCGTGCGCCCCCCACCAGGCGAAGACGACGCTGCGGTCCTCCTCGCCGGCGTCCTGCTTGGCCTTGAGGATCTCCTCGACGATCCGTTCGGCGACGGGCCGCCAGAAGGCGGTGTGCCGGTCGGCCCCCATCGCACCGTCGGCGCTGGCGGTGAGCGCGGCGTTCAGCAGGAGGACGCCCTGGGTGAGCATCGCCTGGAACCACTCCGGCGGCTGGACCGTCTCCCGCTCCTTGAGCAGGGCGCGGACGTCGGCGATCGGGGTCTTCTTCGCGATGCCGTACTTCCACATCGCGGCCGCCTTGATGATGCAGCGGATGCTGACGACCCGGCCGAACTGGCTGTCCTTCCAGTCGTTGAAGGTGTTGTCGAACATGGCGATGCCGGTGGCGCTCTCCGGCCGCGGATAGGGGTTCTGGCCGAAGACGACGACCTTCCACTTGTGCGGCGGGTGGGGCTTGAGGGCCTGGAAGGTCAGCTCGCGGACCGGGACGACCTCCGGGCTGCGGCCCTGGCCGATGAACCGGGCGGCGTCCGGCTGCGCCTCGACGACGGGTTTCAGCAGCGGGAGCCAGGGCTCGCCGCCGCCCTTGAAGAGTTCGGTCAGCCGCAGCGGGTCGCCCGCGTCGGGCTGGGGCGGGGTGGGGGTGTCGTTGCTCATGGGGGAAGGGCTCCCGGGCGTCGTGCTGGTGGGGTGCGGGGGGCCGGCGTGCCCGCCGGCGGGGTGGGCGCCGTCAGCGGCGAAAGGAATGCCCTTTCGGTGGCACGATCCGCACCCGCTCGGCGGCCGGCGCGTCCTCGATCCCGTCGAGCTGGGCGGTGATCGTGGCGCGCAGCTCGTCGTCGTCCTGGAACCAGTGGTCGTGGAAGAGGGTGTAGCCGGTCCACATCAGGTTGGCGCAGACGCGGGCGGGGACGCGGCCGGTCTGCGCGCCCATCCCGACCAGTGCCACCGACCGGATGCTGCCCGGCGCCAGCCGGTTCTGCCGGTGCACGGCCTGGAACGCGGCGGCGCAGGCCAGGGCCACGTTCAGCGTGTCCCCCACGTTCTGCGCGGACTCCACCATCGTCGGCGTCGATATCAGGTAGCGGGGGACGCTCGCCCCCGAGGGGACGCAGACCGCGCTGCCGACGGGGAGCGTCCCGGCGAACCGGTCCCGGATCGCCCGCTGCACCCGCAGCTGGATACCGGCTCCGAGGTGCCGCTTGACGACCGCGTCGACCCCGCCGTCCATCCGGCCCCGGGAGTTGGTCGGGCTGACCCAGGCGTCGACGTCCTCGTCGAGGATCGAGCCCCGGCGGATCTCGATCCCGGGGGTGTCCGCGAACGCCGCCCGCCATGCCTGGACCACCCGCTCGTTGACGTCGGTCAGTACCACCCTGAGCGCGGGCTGCACACGGTTGTCGGTCATCGTCCACTCCTGTCGGGAAACGGCCCTTCCAATACCCCCGACGCTAACGGCGGCCACTGACAACGCGGCTGCGGGAGAGGGACGGTGACCTGCCGTCACGGGCGCGGACGCGGGCGGCGGGGCCCGGTCGGTCTCAGCTCCGCAGGAACACCACCTCGGGGTCGGCGGCCGTCGGCCCGTCCAGGCGGGGCGCGGGGAGGCCCTTGAGGTGGAGGTCGAAGAAGTCGCCCGTGTAGGCGCGGGTGATCTGCTGGGAGCGGGTGCCCGACAGCGGGGTCTCCGGGTGCGGGGAGCCCGCCCGGTCGGAGAGAACGGGCCAGTCGGTGAATCCGGGGTGGCCCATCCCGGTGACGGTCAGCCAGCGCTTCCAGCCGTCCATCCGCGGCCAGGCGTCGGCCCAGCTGGTGTCCTCCAGGTCCGGCGGCAGCAGGGCGGGATCACCGCCGAGCAGCAGGAACGGGCGCTTGCCGAGGCCGCTTTCGGGCAGGGGGGCGAAGAAGGTCCCGTCCAGGTCCACCCCGGCGGCCACGCGGGGGTCCGCGGCCATCGCGGCGGCGGCGGAGGCGCCGCCGATCGAGTGGCCGGCCATGCCGATGTGCCGGGTGTCGATCAGCCGGGAGTGGCGCCAGGCGGGGCGGTCCCCGGTGAGCCGGTCGAGCAGGAACGTCACGTCACGGGCTCGGGCGTCGGACACCCGGTTCAGCGACCGGTCGGGAAACACCTGGTCGCAGGCCTTGCAGCCGAGCACCCGGCCGCCGGGGAAGGTGGTCGCGTCGGACTCGTAGGCGTGGTCCAGCGCGGCGACCACGTAGCCGCGCGAAGTCAGGTCCTCCGCGAGCACGGTGAGCGAGGAGCGGGGCAGGGTGAAGCCGGGTGAGAGGACGACCAGCGGGTACCGGCCGGGGCCGGTGCGCGGTGTCGCGCCCTCGCGGGCGTTCGTGCGGACGGCGGCGACCTGCTCGGCGGTGGCGTGGTGGGCGAGTTCCCCGCGGTCGGTGAGCAGGGCCCGCGCCTCGGCGGGGGTGGTGTACGGCGCGGGCCGGCCGGTGCCCGCGACGGCGGGGTAGTAGAGGGAGACCAGGAGTTCACGGTCGGCGGTGGGGACCCAGGGGTCCTTGCGGGTGCCGTCGACGAGGTGGAGGGTGTCCCTGCCGACGGCGAAGGGGCCGGTGGGGGCCGGCAGTTCGAGGCGTACGGCGGCGGAGGGGGCGGCTGCCGGGGCGGCGGAGGCGGTGGCCGTCACCGGGGCGCCGGCCAGCAGGATCCCTGCCGTCGCGACGGCGACCGCCCCGCGGATGATCTTGTTCATGCCCGCACCCTAGGTCATATTAGGCAAGCCTCACCTAACTTGATCGGGAATGGCTGGAACCGGACCGTCAACGGGCGCGGCGGCGAGGCCGTTTCGGAGGATTCCGTGAAGGCCGCGTGATGCCGCACGGGCCGGGCGGGAGGCGGCCCCCACACTGGGGGCGTGAGGATCGCCATCATGACGGCCGGGTCGCGCGGGGACGTCGCGCCGTACACGGGCCTGGCAGCCGGACTGGTCCGGGCCGGACACGAGGTCACCCTGCTGAGCCACGGCCTGTTCGCACCGCTCGTGGCCGGGTCGGGGGTGCGCTTCCGGGCCGTTCCCGGCGACCCGGAGGCCGAGTTGCACTCGGCGCGCGGCCGGGGGCTGCACCGCAGCCGGACCGGGGCGGTCAAACTGCTGCGGGCCGTGGCGCTGGCGAGGAGGATCGCGCCCTCGATGACCCCCGCGATGGTGCGCGAGGCACGCGGGGCGGACGTCGTGCTGGCCGGCGGGACGGTCGCCCCGCTCGCCCACGCCATCGCGCAGGGCCTGTCCCGGCCGAGCATGGGCCTCTTCCTCCAACCCCTGCACGGGACCCGCGCGTTCCCGCCACCGATGCTCGGCACCCGCTCCCTGGGCCCGCTGGGCAACCGGATCGGCGGGGACGCCGTCGCCGCGGCCGTCGACCACGTCTTCACCCGGGCGGCGCGGACCCTGGCCGCCGACCACGGCCTCCGGGCGCCCCGTCCGCCCTCGGCCCGCCGCGCGCGCGAGCGGCAGGGCTGGCCGGTCTGGCACGGCTTCAGCGAACTGGTGGTGCCCAGGCCCCGCGACTGGCGCCCCGGCCTGGAGGTCTCCGGGTACTGGTGGCCCCACGAGACCACCGGCGAACTCCCCCCGGACCTGGTGGACTTCCTCGGCTCCGGTCCCGCCCCGGTGTACGTGGGCCTGGGGAGCGCCACCACACCCGACCCCCGGCGGGTCAGCGCCCACGTCGTCGCCGCCCTGCGCGCGGCCGGCCTGCGCGGGGTGGTCCAGCGCGGCTGGGCGGGGCTGTCGGCCACCGGCCGGGACGACGTGATCACCATCGGCGACGTCCCGCACTCCCTGCTCTTCCCGCACATGGCGGCCGTCGTCCACCACGCGGGGGCCGGCACGACCGGCGCGGCCCTGCGCGCGGGCGTCCCCTCCGTCCCCGTCCCGGTGCAGTTCGACGCCCACTTCTGGGCCTCGCGCCTCATGGCACTGGGTACCGCCCCGGCGGTGGTGCCCTTGCGCAGGCTCGACTCCGCCGCCCTCGGGTCCGCGCTCCGGCAAGCCGTCACCGATCCCTCCTACGGGGAGCGCGCCCGGGACGTCGCCCGCCGGCTCGCGGCGGAGGACGGCGTGGCCCGGGTCGCCGCCGCGCTCGAACGGACGGCGGCGCAGCTCTGACCTCTGCCAGTACCC
>NZ_JBHVUQ010000058.1:0-42141 GCF_042884105.1 Streptomyces sp. NPDC058157 | reverse complement strand
GCCGGGGCCGCCGGGGCCGCCGGGGCCCGTGGGGTGGCCGGGGCCGGAGGGGCGCCCGTAGACCTGGCCGGTGTTGTAGCCGCTGTCGTACGCCGCGTCGGGGCCCTGCGTCTGCTGCGGCGGCACGCCGTAGCCGGGGCCGGGCCGCGCTCCGGGCCGGCCGCCCGGCGGCGGGGCCTGCGGCGGCACGGGGGGCCGGGCGGGGCGCTGGGCGGGACGGGGCTGCTGGGACCGGGGAGGCTGCGGGGGCTGCGGCTGCCGCTGGACGTGCCGCATCCGCTGCGGCCCCTCCGGCTGCGTCTGCCCGCTGCCGCGTCCGTACCCGTCATCACGCCGGCCGCGCGCGTCGCGCTCGCCGCCGAAGCCGTCCCAGTCACTCATGCGCACAAGGATGCCCGTCCGCCGGGGGGCCGGGACACCCCGGTGGGGAGTTCGTACCGGTGCTGTTGCAGAGCTGATGCCGGAGCCGCGCACTTTAAAGTGGGTGCATGACACAGATACCGGAGGCACCGGAGGGCAAGCCGATCTCGGCGTCCCGGACCACCCTCAGCCACATCATGACCGCGGCCGACACCAACCTCCTCGGCACCGTGCACGGCGGTGTGATCATGAAGCTGGTGGACGACGCGGCCGGCGCCGTGGCCGGACGCCACTCCGGCGGGCCCGCCGTCACCGCCTCCATGGACGAGATGGCCTTCCTCGCCCCCGTCCGCGTCGGGGACCTGGTCCACGTCCGGGCGCAGGTCAACTGGACCGGCCGCTCCTCGATGGAGATCGGCGTACGGGTGCTGGCGGAGCGGTGGAACGAGTCCACCCCCGCCACCCAGGTCGGCAGCGCCTACCTCGTCTTCACCGCGGTGGACTCCGACGGCAAGCCGCGCCAGGTCCCGGCCGTGATCCCGGAGACCGAGCAGGACGAGCGCCGCTACCAGGAGGCGCAGATCCGCCGCACGCACCGGCTGGCCCGCCGCCAGGCGATCAAGGAGCTGCGCGAGCGCCGCATCGCCGAGGGGCTGGACGAGGACTGACCGCCGCCCCGGCCCGCCGCCCCGGTCCGGCCCGACCGGCGGGACTCGGTCATACGGGAGCTTTATCGGACACCGCCGTATGCTGGTACGTCGACGTCCGGCTCCCGCGCGAGTGACGGCCGTGCACCCACGACCGGCCCACGATCGGCCGTGACCGGCCCACGACCGGCACTGCCGCGGAGACCTCTTGATGCCGACTGCCACCCAGACCGCCCCCGCGCCCGCCGCTCCCGCTCGTGCGGGGCGGCGGCGGCCGTCCGGGCCCGACTGGCTGTGGGCGGCGCTGCTGACCCTGGCGGTGACCACCTTCCGCGCCGGGAGCCCGCAGCTGTGGCGCGACGAGCTGGCCAGCTGGAACGCCGCCTCCCGCAGCACCGGTGAGCTGTGGGGGATGCTGGGGCACGTCGACGCCGTCTCCGGTTTCTACTACCTGCTGCTGCACTTCTGGGTCGCCCTTTTCGGTGACTCCGCGGCGGTGCTCCGGCTGCCTTCGGCGCTGGCCATGGCCGGTACCGCCGCCTTGGTGGTGGTGATCGCCCGGGCCCTCTTCGACCGCCGGACGGCGGTGTTCGCGGGGCTGCTGTTCGCGCTGCTGCCCGTCGTCACCCGGTACGGCACCGAGGCCCGGTCGTACGCCTTCGCGGTGCTCGCCGTGACCGCCGCGACGTGGCTGCTGCTGCGGGCGCTGGAGCGGCCGGCGGCGGGGCGCTGGGTGGGGTACTCCGCGCTGGTCGCCGTGTCGGGGCTGCTGCACATGGTGTCCCTGCTGGTGCTCCTGCCGCACGCGCTGATCGTCGTCCTGCGGTGGTGGAGCGTCCGCCGTACCCGCACGGTGGTGTCCTTCGCGGTGGCGGCCGTGGCCGGGCTGGTGCCGGTGGTTCCGCTGGTGCTCCTGGGGCGGCGGCAGGTCGGCCGGCAGATCAGCTGGATCGAGACCCCGCGCATGCGGGACGTCTCCGGGCTCTGGGACAACCTGTTCGCCTCCCCGCTGGTGGGGCTGGCCATCGCCGCGCTGGCCCTGCTGCCGCTCGCGTGGCCGCGCGGCCGGCGCCACGCCGTCGAGCTGATGCTGCTGGGGGCGGCGCCGATCGCCGCCTGCTTCGTGGTCTCGCAGGGCAGCTCCTCGTACTTCATCGACCGCTACCTGCTGTTCACCGTCCCCGCGTGGGCGGTCCTCGCCGCCGCCGGGCTGGCCGCGCTGCGGCCCCGCGCGGCGGGTGCGGCCGGGCTGGCCGCGCTGGTCCTGCTCGGCGCCCCCGACCAGCGCCAGCTCCGTACCGCGCAGGCGAAGGAGCCCTCCGACGGCGTCGCGGCGGCACGGGTGATCGCCCAGGGCTACCGGCCCGGCGACGGCTTCGTGCCCCCGCGGGGCAAGACGGAGCGGGTCTTCATGGTCGACTACCAGATCGAGTACTACCTGCCCGAACGGGTCCGGCTGCGCGACGTCTTCGCCGAGCGGTCGGCGGTGGCGTCCGACGACCTGTTCCCCGTGGAGTGCAAGCAACCCGAGCGCTGCCTGGGCGACACGAAGCGGATCTGGCTGGTGACCCGGGACAGCGGCGACGACCACGACCCGTACAACTGGCTCCCCGCGGCGGACAAGAAGGCGCTGAAGGACCACTACCGGATCGCCCGGACCACGGACGTGCGCGGTCTGCACGTCTCCCTGCTGGAACGGGTGAAGTAGCCGCCCCCCCCGCGGGCGTCGGCTACTTCCCGCAGACCACCTGGTCGCCGGTGACCACGCCGTACTCGCCCTGGGAGGGTTCCTCGGCCCGTACCGGTACGACCTTGGTGTAGTCCGAGCCGGCGATGACCAGCACGGTCCTGCCCTGCCCGGCCACCGCGCGCAGCTCGCTGCCGGGCAGCGCCGCCGCCACCGTGCGGGCGGAGCGGTCCCAGCGCGGGTCGTACGAGACCACCGTGCGCCGCACGTCGCGGCCCGCGCCGTTGCCCGGGGTGCCGGTGGTGTCGAAGCCGGTCGCGCGCAGGGCGGAGTCCACCCGGCCGCCGAGCCCGTCGATCCGGGTGCCGTTCTCCACCTGGACCCGGACCTGCTGCGGCGGCACGTCCACCGGGACGGCCGCCGGTGTGGCGGCGGCCGCGGGCCGTGCGGCGGCGGGGTGGCCGGGGCGGGGCGCGGCCAGCGGGCGGTCCTCGCGCAGGGACTCGAACAGCTGGGCGGCCTTGGGTTCGTCCCACTTCACGGTCGAGCCGATGCCCTTGACCGGGTACGAGGCGTCCCCGATCGGGACGGAGGCGAACTCGGACGAGGAGGGGGTGAAGCCGCGCATGGCCTGCCCGAGCGCCAGCATCTGCTCGGAGCCGAAGTCCTTGTCGGCGCGCACCGAGCCCAGCAGGGTGGAGCTGACCTCTTTGAACTTCACCGGGTTGAGCAGCACCCCGCCGCCGGTGGCCTGCTTGATCAGGGCGGCGACGAACCGCTGCTGACGCTGCATCCGGCCCAGGTCGGCGGCCCCGTCGACATGGCGGGAGCGGACGTACTGGAGGGCCTGGCCGCCGGTGAGGCGGTGGGTGCCGGGCAGCAGGTGCAGGCCGGTGTTCTGGTCGTGGAGGGCCTTGGCGGTGCAGATCTCGACCCCGCCCATCGCGTCGACGGTCCGCATGAAGCTGGTGAAGTCGACCTCCAGGTAGTGGTCGATCTTGACCCGGGTCAGGTTCTCGACGGTGCGCACGGTCAGGTTCGGGCCGCCCTCGGCGTAGGCGGCGTTGAGCTTCACGGGGTGGGGGCGGTGGGGCTTGCCGGTGACCGGGTCCTGGTGGGCGGGGAGCTCGGCGTAGCTGTCGCGGGGGAGGCTGACGACGCTGGCCCGCTGCCGGTCGGCGGACAGGTGCACCAGCATGATCGTGTCGGTGCAGTGGCAGGGCTCCCCGCCGAGGCGGTACTCGCGCTTCTCCTCCGGGGTGATCTTGTCCCGGCCGTCGGTGCCGACCAGCAGGAAGTTCATCCCGTGCCCGGCCTGGGGGCGGTTCTTCATGTCCTTGAAGGGGTCCACCCGTTCGATGCCGGTGTCCAGGCCGGTCATCACGGCGTGCCCGACGGCGCCGGAGCCCAGGACCACCAGGGAGACCCCGGCCGCGATCCGCACGCCCCAGCGGGGCCGGTCGCGCCGGCCGCGGGCCGTTCCGCCGCGTCCGCCGCCCTTGCGTGCGCGCTGCGGCCGGTCCGGCGCGGCGGGCCGGTGGGGACGGTGCGGCTGGGGCACGGGGGACACCTCCCGGTACGTCGGGCAGATTCATCGGAACAGTAGGCCCATACGATCAGCGTCTGTCCGTACCGCTCGTCCGCCGCGCACCCGTGTCCCCCGTACGCGGTAACGTGACACCGATACCCGACCCTGAAGGACGACATGCCCGCCCACCAGCCCGCAGTCTCGGTGATCATGCCGGTGCTCAACGAGGAGCGCCATCTGCGCGACTCCGTCCGGCACATCCTCGGACAGGAGTACGCAGGCGAGATGGAGGTGGTGATCGCGCTCGGGCCGTCCACGGACCGCACCGACGAGATCGCGGCCGAGCTCGTCCGGGAAGACCCCCGCGTCCACACCGTCCCCAACCCCACCGGACGGACCCCCGCCGCCCTCAACGCCGCGATCGGGGCCTCGCGCCACCCGGTCGTCGTCCGCGTCGACGGCCACGGCATGCTCTCCCCGGACTACATGGCCACCGCCGTCCGCCTCCTGGAGGAGACCGGTGCGCAGAACGTCGGCGGCATCATGCACGCCGAGGGCGAGAACGCCTGGGAGGACGCCGTCGCCGCCGCGATGACCTCGAAGATCGGCGTCGGCAACGCGGCCTTCCACACCGGCGGCGAGGCCGGTCCCGCCGACACGGTCTACCTCGGCGTCTTCCGCCGCGAGGCCCTCGAACAGCAGGGCGGCTACAACGAGGAGTTCATCCGCGCCCAGGACTGGGAGCTGAACTTCCGCATCCGCGAGGCCGGCGGGCTGATCTGGTTCTCGCCCGAGCTGAAGGTGCAGTACCGCCCGCGGCCCTCCGTGCGCGCGCTGGCCAAGCAGTACAAGGACTACGGCCGCTGGCGGCACGTCGTGGCCCGCTACCACGCCGGCTCCATCAACCTGCGCTACCTCGCCCCGCCGACCGCCGTCTGCGCGATCGCGGCCGGGGTGGTCGCGGGCGTCGCCGTCAGCCCGTGGGCGTTCGCCGTCCCGGCCGGCTACCTCGCGGCGATCACCGCCGGGTCCGTCCCCGCGGGCAAGGGGCTCCCGCTGAAGGCCCGGGCGCAGATCCCCGTGGCCCTCGCGACCATGCACATGTCCTGGGGATACGGCTTCCTCACCAGCCCGCGCGCGCTCGCCCGCAAGGTCGTCGCCAGCCGCCGGCCGTCGGTGCGCCGCGACCCGGCCGGGGTCTGAGGCGGCGGGCGCAGGCACCACGCGAAGGGGTGACCCGGTCCGTACGGGACCGGGTCACCCCTTCGCGTGCGGTGGAGCCGCCTCAGCGCGGCCGCCGGCTCACCAGCGGTACGGCTTGTAGACGTCCATGCAGGCGCCGGTGTCCGAGCCGTTGATCGCGTCGGCGGAATCCGGGATCGACCCGGCCGCCGGCGGGGTCTGCGCCGGGAAGGCGTTGCCCTCGCGCCAGTCCGCGCCCACGATCAGGGTGATCTTCGAGACGTCGGCCGACTGCTGCACCGCCGTGTCCGGGATGCCCAGGGAGGCCGCCACGTTCTTCGCCTCGTCCGCCAGGTCCGGCGTCGGGTAGCGCACCACGGTGGTCTTCTCCGGGGTCAGCGCACTGTCCGCCCTGGCCCCGGTGAAGCCCTTGGAGACCAGGACGTCCGCGATCGCGTTCGCCCGGTGGGGCACCAGCGGCTGGTCGACGGCGGTGCCGTTGACCACGTTCACGGCGATCTTGTCGGGGGCCGTGCCCGGGAGCTTCGAGGGGATCTGGCCGGCCGGCGCCGCGGGCTGCGAGCCGGCCGGTGCGGGCTGCGAGGCACCGGTGGCGGGCTGGGTGGCCGACGGGCTCGGCGCCCCCTGCGGCGCGCCGTTCTTGTCGAACGCGATGTCCTTGCGGAGCATCGTCCACAGCTTCTCGGCGTCCGGCTGGTTCACGATGAGCCGGTCCTCGTCCCGGGGGTCCTGGAACGTCGGCATCGTCGTCATCGTGATGCGGTTGGTCGGGACGTCCTTGAGCTGCATGGCCAGGTTGTAGAGCTTCTTGACCGAGCCGATCTCCTCGGAGACCTCCAGGGCCTTGGTGCCCGCCTCCGCCAGGTCCGTGATCCGGCCGACGTCGGTGAAGGCGTTCTGGCTCTTGAGCTCGCGCATCATCGAGTTCATGTACATGTGCTGGGCCTGCGCCCGGCCCAGGTCGCTGCTGAACGCGTGCCGGGTGCGCAGCCACTGGAGCGCCTGCTCGCCCTTGACGCGGGTGGTGCCCTTCTGGAGCTTGAGGCCCGAGCCGCCCCCGGAGGTGGGCAGCGGCCGGTCCCAGACGTTGTCCTTGACGCAGACCGGGACGCCGCCGATCGCGTCGGCCATCTTCACCACACCGGAGAAGTCGATCATCATCCAGTGGTCGATGTAGACGTTGGTCAGCTTCTCCCACGTCGCCAGGGTGCAGCCGGGGCCGCCGCGGCCGAGCGACTCGTTGATCATCGCGTTGGTCTTCTTGAACTTCTCACCGGTCTTGGGATCGGTGCACTCGGGTATGTCCACCCGGGTGTCGCGCGGGATGCTCACGACCGAGGCGTTCTCGCGGTCGGCCGACACGTGCAGCAGCATCTGCACGTCCGCGAGCGGGGGGTTCCCCACGGTGTCGCGGCTGCCGCCGAGTTCCACGTTCTCCGGCTTGTTGCGGCTGTCGGAGCCGATCAGCAGGATGTTCAGCGGGCGCTGGCCCTTGGCGTTCGCGTGGGTCTTCTCCACGCCGCTCTCACCGCTCAGGCGCTGCCCGCTGCGGATGTTGTTGTTGAGGTGGTTGTAGTAGAGGTACCCGGCCGCCGAGGTTCCCAGGATCAGGAACGCCAGGACGGACGCCACCCAGAACAGCACCCGCCGGCGGCGCCGTCGGGCGGGGACGCCGCCGCCCGGGGGCCGGGCGCTGCCGCCCGAACCCTCCCGGGGCGGGGGCACCGTGCCGGACGCCTTCTTCTCGCCGCCTTCGGATATGCCGTCGGTGGCCTTGTCGGGCGCCCCCTCCCCCCGCACGCTGCTGTGCATCACGCGTACCCCCCATCGAGTTTCTTCACCGGTCGGTATTGTGCCGGTCCTGCCGGCCACCGCTCATCGGCGGTCTGTGGACTGTCGGCGGGCGGCCCGATCGCCGCCCGGTACTGCTTCGCCGCGCCATGGCGCGGCGCCCGCCGGAGCGGTCGGTCACTTGGCGCAGACCGCCTTGTCCGCCTCGACCCGCTGGACCCCCTCCGGGGCCTGCTGCGGTGCCGCCGCTCCGAGCGGTGTGCCGGGCTCCTTGAAATCGGAGCCCAGGGTCAGCTTCATCGGGGTCTTCGGCGCCGCGTCCACCGCACCCGGCTTCAGGGCCGAGGCCGGCAGGCCCATCATGTCCGCCAGCGCCCGGGCCTGGTCGGCCTGGTTGGGGGCGTACTCCAGCTGCGTCGCGGCCAGCCGCGCCGAGGCGTTGCCGTGGTTGCCGGCCTTGTAGACGCCCTTGCTGTTCTGCAGCCAGGTCAGGGTGGTGGACGCCGATCCCGGGGGACCGCCGCCGTTGTACACGTCCACCCGGACGTCCCCGGCGGGGGCGCGGTTGCCCTGGAGCAGCGCGTCCTGCTTGTTCTTGGCGTCGGTCTCGGCCGCGTTCTTGGCGGCCTGCTCCTTCTTCTCGACCTCCGTCAGGGACACGTCCTGGCGGATCATCTGCAGGAGCGGGTCCGCCTGCGAGGGGTTCAGCACCACGGTCGCCTTGCGGTTCGCGGGCTCGTTCGGGTTGTCGACCACCGGGAGCGTCGTGAACGTGACGTTCTTGGGGTTGATGTCCTTCAACTCGCCCGCCAGGGCGGTGAGCTTGGCGATCGAGCCCAGTCCCTGGTCCACGGTCAGCGACTTGGTCGCCGCCTCCGCCAGGGAGAAGAACTTCTTCGGACTGGTCAGCGTCTCCTTGGACTTCATCTCGCGCATCATCGAACCCAGGAACTGCTGCTGGGTCTTGATCCGGTCCAGGTCGCTCTCGTTGCCGAAGGAGTGCCGCGTGCGCACGAAGGCCAGCGCCTGCTCGCCCTCCAGCCGGTGCTCGCCCGCCTTCAGGTTCAGCTTGGAATCGCGGTCGTTGACGTCCTTGGCCAGGCAGACGGGTACCCCGCCCACGGCCGTGCTCAGGTTCTTCACCGCGTTGAAGTCGACCATCATGAAGTTGTCGACGTCGATGCCGGTCAGCTGCTTGACGGTGCGCATCGTGCAGCCCGGGTCGCGGCCCTCCTGGCCCAGGCTGTTGTTGAAGCGGGTGTTCCGGGTGCCGGGGATGTCCTTGACCGAGCCGTCGATCTTCGTCGGGCAGGACGGGATGTCCGTGATCAGGTCGCGCGGGATGGACAGCGCGGTCGCGTTGCTGCGGTCCTTGGAGACGTGGAAGAGGATCGTGGTGTCCGCGTGGCCGACGCTGTCCGGGTCCCCGTAGCCGTCGTTGCCCTTGCCGCTGCGCTTGTCCGTGCCGATGACCAGGACGTTGATCGGCTGGTCCTTCTTGAAGCCGCCGCCCGCGCCGCCGGTGTCGATGACGTTCAGGTTGTCGTTCAGGTGCTGGTAGTACAGGTACGAGCCCACCCCGCCGCCGACCAGCAGGAAGGCCAGGGTGCCGCCGGTGACCTTGAGCAGCCGCTTGCGGCGGTCCGGGGCGCCGCCGCCCTTGCGGGAGCGGCCGCCGCCGCGCCGCCCGCCGGGCGGGCCCTCGCCGCGGCGGGGCCCCGGCACGGCGGGGGAGGGGGCGGCCGGAGCCGGGGCGGCCGTGGACGATCTACGGGTTCTGCGGGGGCCGGAGGCGAGGCGCTGCTGCGCAGCGGAACGGCCCAGTTGCAGTTCGTAGTTGCCAGTGCGGGGATTGAGGACCCACTGGTCGGCGGGGTCGATCTCGTCCGCCCGCCCACGGCTTTGCGCATCCACGGTTGCTCGAATCCTCCGTCGGTGCTTCGCGACGCGCCTCCCCCCAGGCGCGCGGTCAACGATCCGGCTGCTGGTGCACGGCCTCTTCACAGCCGGTGCACCGGATCGCTCACCTTATCCGGCCAGGTCAGCCGCAAACCATGCTGGTGACAAAATCCACTCCCCCTATAACGGGCCAAAGCGCTCATCCGGCTCGGTTGAGCGGCCGGCTTTTGGATTGCTTTACCGGCAGTCGGCCGTGCCTGCCGTGGTTCCTGTGAAGGCAGGGGCGGGGGTGGTCGCCGAGGAGGTTCCGCTTCCCGTCGGCGAAGGACCGCCCGAACCGTCCCCGGAGGCCTCGCCCGTGCCGTCCGGGGAGGCCTCGCCCGAACCCTCCGCGGACGCACGGCGCGAGGGCCCGGCCGGCTCCGGATCCGGGCTCGGCGACACCGCGGGCGCGGTCACCGACACCGGCCGGTCCGCCCGCAGCTGCTCGAACAACCGGGACGCGTCCGGCTCCACCAGCTCGTCCCGGTTCGGGTCGGCCGCGTACGGGCGACGGGGCACGGTCAGGAACCTGACCTGGTCGGCCGGTATGTCCCGGACGCCCCGTACGAGTTCGTACAGCCCCCGCAACGAGGCCAGCCCCGGGTCCGTGGTCACCGAGGAGGTCGCCGCGTCCAGCACCGGGTACAGCTTGGCCGGGTTGAGCAGCACACCGTTGCTGCTCACCTTCTCCCACAGGGAGCCGAGGAACTGCTGCTGGCGCTCCATCCGTTCCGTGTCACTGCCGTCGCCCAGGCTGTAGCGGGCCCGGACGAACCCCAGCGCCTGCTCCCCGCCCAGCACCTGCCGGCCCGCCGGCAGCCGCAGGTGCGCCTCGGCGTCGTCCACCGGCCGCTTCAGGCAGACCTCCACGCCGCCGACCGCGTCGACCATCTTCTTGAACCCGCCGAAGTCCACCACCATGTGGTGGTCGACCCGGATCCCGGTCATCTTCTCGACCGTACGGATCGTGCACGCGGCCCCGCCCCACTGGAAGGCCCAGTTGAACTGCGCGAACCGGTCCCCGGTGCGCGAGCCGTCCGTCCCCAGGCACTCCGGCACCTGCGCCATCAGGTCCCGGGGGATCGACACCGCCGTCGCACTGCGCCGGTCCGCCGCCAGGTGCAGCAGGATCGTGGTGTCCGAACGCTGCGTGCCCCCGTCCTGCCCGTAGCCCGCGTTCGCCGACCCGGCGCGCGAGTCCGACCCGATCAGCAGGATGTTCTGGGCCCCCGACGCGAAGTGCGCCGGCCGCTCGCGTTCGTAGCGGCGCAGTTCGGCCGCAGCGGAGGTGTCCTCCGTGATGTTCCCGTCGAGCTTGGCGTACAGCCACCAGCCCGCCGCCGCCCCCGCGAGCACCAGCAGCACGGCCACGAGCCCGATCCAGCGCAGCAGCCGGCGCCGCCGGCGGCCGCGCGGGGGCGTTCCCGCGCCCGAGCCCGCGCCCGCCGCCGTGCCGGCGTCGTCCGGTATGCCCGCGCCGTCCCTCACTCGCGCACCGTCCCCTCGCCACGCCGGCCGCGGCTCCACCGCACCGGCTTGGGGGCCGTACGGGTGAGCACGGCCTGCAGCGATACTCCCCCCGGGGGAGAGGGGCGGCCCGGGGGCGGGGGCCTGTCTAGACCCATGCGGGTGACAAATCGCCCTCAGGTGCCCTCAGGCGTCGCGGGTCGGGTCCCGGTGGCGGGCCCGGGCCCGGGCAGCGGGCCGGGACTCGGGCGGCGGGCCGGGGCTCGGCTCCGGTCCTGGCTCCGGTCCCGGCTCCGGTCCCGGCTCCGGCTCCGGTCCTGGCTCCGGTACCGGCTCCGGTCCCGGCTCCCGGCTCGGCTCCGGTCCCGGCGCGGCTCCGGTCCCGGCTCCGGCTCCGGTCCTGGCTCCGGTACCGGCTCCGGTCCTGGCTCCCGGCGCGGCTCCGGTCCCGGCTCCGGCTCCGGCCCTGGCTCCGGTACCGGCTCCGGGCGCGGGCCGGGCCGAGTCCTGCGCCGGGCCCCGCCCGGGTCGGGTCCTGCTCCGGGCCCGCCCGGTCCGTCCGGGTCGACCGTTCGCGCCCCGTGCACCGCCCGGCTACACGGTGTGCGTGACCCGCTCGCTCTCCACCCGCTGCGCCAGCGCCTGCGGCGCCAGCCGGTCCAGGTTGCGGCACAGCACCACCGAGCCGCCCGCGGCCAGCGGCCCGTACAGACCCGCCGACAGCCCCTCCCAGCCGTCGAAGTCCAGCCCCGACAGCACCCGGGCCCCCGCGCCCAGCCCGCGCTTCGCCGCGTCCTCCCGGGCCCGCTCGACCAGCGCCGCGAACGACAGCTCCTCGCCGCCGACCACCAGCCCCGGCCCGTCCGCGTCCACCGGAACGAACGGCGCGAACCGGTCACCCTGCCCCGGCACCTCCACCGCGTAGTCCGCGAACCCTGCCGGCGGCTGCGGGAACCGCCCGCCCAGCGGCCGCAGCGCCAGCGCGACCCGCTCACCGGAGCAGGCGCGGGCCTCCTCCAGCGTGTCGGGCCCGCTCACCACGAGGTCGGCGCCGGCGGGGTCCCCGCCGATCTCCGCCACCACCCCGACGGAGGCACAGGCGAGCAGCCACACGGCGCTCTGCCAGTGCGCGGGCAGCAGCAGCGCCAGCCGGTCGCCCGGCTCGGCGCCCAGGTCGCCCTGGAGCAGATTGGCGGTCTTGGCCACCCAATTGGCGAAGGTGGCGACGGACAATTCGACCCGCTCGCCCGTGGCGTCGTCGTAGAAGGTGACGAGGGGGCGGCCCGGATCGGCGGCGAGCGCGGATCGCAGCAGGTCGGCAGGGGTGCGGTCAATGGCGTTCACCCGCCCCAGCGTACGCGGGCCCCTCCCCCGTACGGGGGGCGGACGCTCGCCCGTCCAGGGGAGGTCCGCCCGGCGCGCCGTCGGACGGACCGTCAGTTCTCCGATGGCGTCCGGTGGTGGCTGTGCCCAGCATCGCTTGCATGCGCGGATTCCTTGCTTCCTCGATCGGTGTCGTGACGGCCGCCGCACTGGCGGTGCCGCTCACGCTCTCCACTCCGGCCCTGGCCGAGGCGGTCCCCGTCGCCCCGGGGTCCACCCAGTCACTGCCCCTCCTCCCCCTCGGCCCCTCCGCCACCGCCCGGATCCCCGGCGTCCCCGGCATGAGCACCCTCCCGGACCTGGCCGAAACCCGGGGCCTGACCCCGCGCGACGTCAAGACGTTCTCGCTCGTCGGGGTCGTCTGGGACGACGCCGCCGCCGAACTCGGCGGCCGGGTCCAGGTCCGCACCCGCTCCGTCGCCACCGGCGCCTGGTCCGACTGGCAGGACGTGGACACCCACAGCGGCGAACACGCCGCCGACCCCGACGCCGCCGAACGCGGCACCGGCCGCGTCCGCGGCGCCACCGCCCCCCTGTGGGTCGGCCCGTCGAACGGCGTGGAGGTCCGCGTCCAGGCGGACGACGCCACCGCCCCCCGCGCGGCCGCCCGCCCCGGGCGCCTCCCGTCGGGCCTGCGCCTCGAACTCGTCGACCCGGGCTCGGCCGCGCAGCCGCCGGCCGCCGCGGACGACAAGAACGGCGCGCCCCCGTCGTCCACCCCCGCCGTCCCCCCGGACGACGACAAGCCCGACGCGCCCGCCCTCCCCGAGATGTCCATGGAGGCGGCGGAATCCTCCTCCGCCAACGTCCCCCACGCCCCGCTCGGCGCACTGGAGATCAGCGCCCTCGACAAGGCCGACTCCACCGCCGACGCGATCGCCGCGGACGGCGAACTCAGCGCCGCGGCCCGCCCCTACATCGGCCCCCGCCCGCGGATCGTCACCCGGCGGGGATGGGGCGCCGACGAGTCCCTGCGCGAGCCGGGCTTCGTCTACACCAGCACGGTCAAGGCGGCCTTCGTCCACCACACCGCCTCCGGCAACAACTACGCCTGCAAGGACGCCCCGGCGGTGCTGCGCAGCCTGTACCGCTACCACGTGGTCAGCGAGGGCTGGCGGGACTTCGGCTACAACTTCGCCGTCGACAAGTGCGGGACGGTCTACGAGGGCCGGGCGGGCGGCGTCGCCAAGGCGGTCCTCGGCGCGCACACCATGGGCTTCAACGCCGATAGCATGGGCGTCGCGGTGATCGGCACCTACTCGTCCGCGGCCCCGCCGAAGGCGGCGGTGGACGCGGTGGCGGGCCTCACGGCATGGAAGCTCGGCCTGTTCGGCGCCGACCCCCGGGCCAAGACCACGCTGAGGTCGGGCGGGGGGAACCTCTACAAGAAGGGCACCAACGTCAAGCTGAACGTCATCTCGGGCCACCGCGACGGCTTCGCCACGGAATGCCCGGGCCGCCTCCTGTACAACCAGCTCCCCCCGACGAGAACGGCCTCGGCAAAGCTCCAGGGCCGGTAGCCGGGGACCGGGCGGGCCCGCGGCCCTCGACGGCGCGGGCCCGCCCTCCGCGTGGGACGTCGGACGCCTTCTAGGGGGTGTCGGTGCCCTCGGTGTTCAGCAGCTGGGACGAGGCCAGGAGGAAACCCATCTGGGCGCGGTTCTTGCTGCCCAGCTGGGCACTGAGTTTCGCGATGTGGGCCCGGCAGGTGCGCACGCTCATCCCCAGGCGCCGGGCGATGGCCTCGTCCATGTGCCCCTCGACGAGGAGCCGGCCGATCGTGAGCTGCACCTCCGGCAGGGAGCCGTCGGCGCGGGTCTCCGCGCCCCCGCGCTCGGCCAGCGGAGACGCTCGGGCCCAGGCGGTCTCGAACACGCCCGCGAGGTATTCGACGAGGGCCGGCTCCCGGATCTCCAGCGCTTCCTGCCGGTCGTTGCGCGCCGGTACGAAGGCAACCTTCCGGTCGAAGACCATCAGACGGTCGAAGAGCTCGTCCAGGGTACGGACCTCGATGGGGCCGATCTCGAGCATCCTCTCCATGTACGCCAGCGTGGGCTGGTTGTGGCGGACGGTGTGCTGGTAGAGGGTCCGCATGCGCACGCCGCGTTCGAGCGGACCCCGCCCCCGGTCGACGGCGTCGGCGAGCGTCGAGGGAGCGCGGCCGCCGCCGGGTTGCGCGGTCAGGATCTCCTCGCGCGTGGCCGCCGTGACCTCGTCGAGGGCGGCGTTGATCGCCGGCAGCCCCTTCAGCAGCGTGACCGATCCGCTGCTGCGGTCCGCGTTGGCCTCGTAGACGTCCTGGACGGGGTCGAGCACGTTCTGGAGCTCGGCCACGCGCTGGGCGTGGCGCCGCATCTCGTCCTCGATGGGCCGGACGAGCGTCGCCAGCGCCGCGGAGGGGCGGACGGCCGCGACGCGGTGCGGCAGGCCGGGGAGCGACTGCAGCAGTCCCAGGCCGACGAGGCAGGGGGGAAGCGCCGGCGCGTCCGAGACACCGGTGCGGACGCAGTCGGCGTACAGAGCGAGAGCGGCGGCACACAACTGCGCCTCGGTACCGCATGCCTTGTCCCGGTTTCCACACTGATGCACCCAGCTCACCTTCCAGCAATGTAACTACTGAACCACCCTAGCCCGTTGATTACCCCCTCACCCGGGCGGCAGTATTCAGTCATCGGCCGAGAACGACGCCGGTGGAAAAGCAAAAAAAGGGGGGGGAAGATGAGCAACGTCTTCCGAAAGGCATTCATCGGGCTGTGTGCGGCCCTGGCGGTCTACGCGTTTTCCGCAGGGGCGGCATTCGCAGGGGATTCGACCAGCGGAACCACTCTGAGCGCGCAGCCGCGCGATCTGGGCTGGGACTGACGCGACGTAGGCGATGCTGCGGCCATTGGCTGAATAAGACCGGACGGCAGGGATTGGCTGAAATGGGATCGATACGCCTTCGCCAGAGGGTGATGAAGTTCGTCGACGGCGAAAACATCAAACTCATCATGCGGAACCGTGGGATAGCAATACCGGACAGTCCCTCGAACCGGAAGATGATCACACAGCTTTCGCACGGCGTTCACCCGCAGGATTTGCATGTGGAGGCACAGGGGGAGGACGGCGAGTCCGCAACGGACAGCCTGATATCTGCCCTCCACGGCATCCGCGCCCTGGAGCGGATCGACCTCCCGCACGATTTCCCTCCGCTCGACCTGGAGCGGAACTCGCGCACGATCGAGTTCCTGTCCGCCGAGGAGAGCGAAGGCGCCAACCGCTTCGAGATGCAGGCCCGGGTGCGCAACGCCCGGGTGCTGCTGATCGGCACGGGCGGCCTCGGAAGCTGGATCGCGTACGGCCTGGCCGCAATGGGGGTGGGGGCCATCCGCCTGTGCGATCCGGACACGGTGGCCCTGTCGAATCTCAACCGTTCCATCCTGTACGACGAGAGCACGGTCGGCCGCCCCAAGGCCGAGGTGGCGCGCGACCGGCTGAAGGCCTTCGCCCCCCGCCTCGACGTGGAATGCTGCATCGAATACGTGAACGGTCCGGATGACGTGGCCCGCCTCGCGGAGGGGTGCGACCTCGTCATCAATGTGGCGGACCAACCGCACCGGGTCATCCGGCGCTGGGTCGCCCAGGGGGCCCTGCAGTGCGGCGTCCCGGTCCTGGAGGCGGGGGGCGGCCGGATCGGCCCCTTCTTCTTCCCAGGTCAGTCCAGCTGTGCAGGTTGCCTGCAGGCCTCCCAGGCAGAGCCCGGGAGTTCACGCGACGTCCTCGTCGAGCAGGAACCGGCCTTTCCCGGGCGCTCCGCCGGCTCGCTCGCCGCGTATCCCGCCTCCGAGTCCGGTGTCGTGCTGCTGGAGGCCTACCGCTTCCTTTCCGGCATGGCCGAACCGCAGACGAAAAATGCTTACCTCGCAGAAGGAAAGAGTCTCTTCGATGGCGAGCGTATCGAGCTTCCCGTTCACCCCGCATGCCGGGTGTGTTCCGGGCGATGAACTTCCGGGAGACAGTTCGCTCCCGGTTGAATTGAATAAGGGAAGGAGGTGTTTCAGGATGCAGTTCGTCGAGATCGTGGCCGAGGAGTTCGAGGCCCTCAACAACATCGAGTACGCGTAATCCACGGGCCCATGGGGCTTGTCGGGGCAACGCTTCAGCAATGGAAGGGAGGTGTTTCAGGATGCAGTTCGTCGAGATCGTGGCCGAGGAGTTCGAGGCCCTCAACAACATCGAGTACGCGTGATCTGCGGCATGACGCCACGCAGATGAGCAATGCGATGTGAGGGGGTGCCGACACGGTCGGCACCCCTTCATCCATTGATGGCAGGGAGGTACGGTGCACGGAATCCGAACGATGAGCAATGCAGAGGAAGTGGCTCAAAACATACGGTCTGCGCGGATCGTCAAGCAGGCCGTCGGATCCTCTCGTTCGCTCGCCTGCGGTCTGGTGGCGCAGGGCGACACGCTCCACCTGGAGTCCGCCCAGTTCTCCACCCCGATCCCTCCCGAATGGGCGGACGGAATCCGGTTGCACGGAATCCTCGACGGGGGCTCGGTCGTCGTCTCCGTGAGCGGGCGGCAAGGAGTCCGTACCGTCCATCTGTACCGCGAGCAGAAATGGTCCCGATGCGCGGAGATTCCCGCCTCCGGCCTCGTCCACGTGCGCGGGAAAGAAATCTACATTTCACACGGCCCCTCTGTGACAAAGCTCATAGGTGAGGAGCCTGAATTCCTGACCGCCCCCGCGCCCGTCGCGGCGTTCGTCACGGCCGCCGACGCGTCCGTGTCGGCGGTCCTCACCGCCGGCCGCGCCCCCGCCGTGCTGCTCCACCGTGCCGGAACGCTCCGCACCCTGAGGGAGGCCTCGCCCACGCAGCGTCCGGTCGAGGTCGGGCTCTGCCCCGCCGGCTGCCACCTGCTGACCGTGGTCCGCACCGTCGAAGGCCGGGAGGCACACGTCTTCGACACGGCGACGGGGGAGCTCGCCAGGATCCTCCCCGGCATCGGGCGCATCGCGGTCCTCATGGAGGGATGCCGCCTCGTCGCCGTGGACGATGCCTGGCCCCTCCCCGACGTCCTCGAAACGCCGTGCACGGGCGGCCCCGTCCTCACCCGCCCGGTCCGTTCCTCGGTCCTCGGCCTCTTCGAGGATGCCTCCGGCCCGATCGCCCACTGCACGCGTCCCGGGCATCCCCCGGACCTCGTCCCCCTGGCCCAGCTGGTGGACGCCGGCGAAGACGCCGACGCCGACCCGCCGCCCCGGCACCACACCGTGAACACGAGGTGGGGGGCGCTGCGCGTGCTCACCGTCCCGGCCGTCACCGAGCCGGTCGGCGACGTCGTGATGCTCCACGGAGGCCCCTACGGCGTCTGGATCCCGCGCTGGGACCCCCAGGTCGAGCTCCTGGCCCGCCAGGGCTACCAGGTGCACCAGCTCGAGGCCCCCTACACCGCCTCCCTGCGGCGCGCGCACACCCGCTTCGTCCCCGGCGACTTCGGCGTGAAGGACGTCGAGAGCGTCACCGACGCGGTCGCAGGACTCGCCGCAGGAACCGGGCGCCCCGTGCTCCTCTTCGGCTTCAGCTACGGCGGGCTGCTGGCCGCGCGCACCGCGGCAGCGCTGCCCCACGACGTCGACGGCGTCTTCCTGATGAGTGCCGTCTGGCGGAGCGCCGACGTCCAACAGCTGATCGACGACGACCGGCCGGCGCCCGGAGACCTGCGCGCCTTCCTGACGCACGCCTTCCCCGACCGGCGGGTGGACCTGCCGGAGGTGGAGCTGCCCCCGGCCGTGAACGTGGCCGTCGTACACGGGACGAGGGACACCGTCGCACCGTTCGCCCTGGTCGAAGCGGCCTGCGCCGCCACACCCGGGGTCGCGTTCACCCCGCTGACGGACGAGGACCACATCCCGCGCCGCGGCTCGTCCGTCGTCCGCGCCCTGTACGCCCTCCACACCTGGCTCCAGCACTGCGAAGGCACACCGTGATGACCAAACTCCCCACCTACCTCCCCGCCCCCGGGGCCCAGGCCTTCGCCCGGCGGCTGCGGGCCCTGATGGCGGCGGGAACACCGGCCGCATGCCCCATCCACGTGGGCCTCGGCGACCCGGTCCCCAACTCCAGCAGCCTGGCCGTCCTCACCCACACCACGGCCCGGTACCTGGTCGACGGCAACGCACACCTCCTGCCGTCCTTCAACACCGCGCCCCCGCCGGCCCTGCGCATCCTGAACGCCGCCAGCTGGGGACGCGACGACGCCATGGCCCGCGAGTTCGACGCCATGCCCCAGGACCTGGCCGGCGATCTGTGGCACGCCGTGGACAAGACGTGCCGCGAACCGGAGGCCCTCTCCCGCATCGAGCGCCGCACGGCCGGCGACCTGTTCCTGCGGCTCGGCTACCCGCAGCGGGCGGGGCAGGTGCTCGGCCTGCTCCTGGCCGACGTCGAGACGCACGTGTTCCACCCCGAGACGGTCCGGGCCGAGCTCGCCGTCCTCTTCCGGCTCCACCCCGGAGCCCAGGACGTCCTGGAGGACCGTGCCCTGCAGGCGGCGGCGGACGAGGCCCTTCCACCGCGTGCCCGGGTCTCGCTGGCGAACTTCGTCGTCGTACGCAACGGCAAGCGCGGAACCGACACCCCGGCCCTCCACCGGGCCGCGGAGCTCGGGCGCCGCGCCATGGCGGAGGTCGAAGGCACCGGCATGGACCGCCACCTGGCCGAGCACACGCTCTACCGCGCCATCGCCTACGAGCCCTTCCTCGTCCGCGACGTCGCCGCGACCATGGAACTGCTCGAGCGTGCCGCTTTGGCGCTGATCGAGGCGCAGCCCCGCCGGGACACGGTGGAGTACCAGGCGTGGGAGGACCACGCCTTCCCCATGTTCGAAACGCTCTCCAAGACCCTCCTGGCCCAGGGCCGTTCCGACGAAGCCCTCAAGTCCACCGCCGAACTCGTCCAGCTGAGCCCCTACGACCACCGGGCCTGGGCCGTCCGGGCCCAGGCCCTGGTCGCCGTCGGCGAGCTGGAGGAGGCCGTCCGGGCCTGGGAGAAGGTGCTGCCCCAGGGAGGCCTGCCCGTGGCCGCCGCCCTCTTCCACATCGGCTGGGCCCACGACCGGATGGGCGACCGGGCCCAGGCGCAGTCGTACTACCGGCGCTCCCACACGGTGGACCCCACGCCCGAGGCACTGACCGCACTCATGGAGCCCGTATGACCAGCACGTCGGCAGCCGTCCTTCCGCAGGCCGGCAGCGGAGGCCGGGCGCGCACCGACTTCCTGTGCCTGTGGACCGCCCAGACCTTCTCCAACCTGGGCGACGCACTCTTCCTCTCCTCGGTGGCGTGGTCGGCGACCTCGCTGTTCGGGGAAGGGCGGGCGGCGATCGCCCTGGGCCTGGCCCTCTTCGTTCCGACGGCGGTACTGCTCCCCTTGGCGGGCGTCGTGGTCGACCGCTACCGGCGCCGCACGCTCCTCGTGGCCACCGACTCCTTCCGTGCCGTCCTCACCGCACTGCTGGGGCTGGTCCTTGTCACCACCCAGGCTTCCCTGCCCCTGCTGCTCGGCACCGTCGTCGTGGTCCAGGTCGCGGGGCTGCTCTTCCAGCCGAGCATGCACTCGCTCCTGGGACAGATCGCGACCGACGACGACACCCTGCTCCGGTTCGACTCCTGGATGCTCGCCTCGCGGATGCTCGCCACCATCCTCGGCCCCCTCCTGGCGGGTCTCGTCATCGGCAGGGGACTGGGCACCGCCCTCCTCCTGGACGCCGGCACGTTCTGCATCTCGCTCATCGGCCTGTTCGCGGCACGCAGGCTGCTCGGCACCGCGCCGGCGCCACGCGCGCACGAGCGCAAGGGCCTGCTGCGCGAGGCGCGGGAAGGGTTCCAGGTCGCCCTCGGCGACCCGCTCTTCCGCAAACTGGCCCCCACCCTCCCGGTGATCGACCTCGTCGGAGCCAGTCTCACCCTCCTGCTGCCCGCCCTGCTGCTGCAGGGGGACATCATCGACCCCCTCGCCTACGGGCTGCTCATTTCCGCCTGGGCCGTGGGCCGCTTCTCGGGCCTGCTGCTCCTGCGCGTCCCCCGAGTCCGGGCATGGCGCGGGGTCCTGATGGCCGTCAACTGCTCCGCACAGGCCCTCACGGTCATCGCCATCGCCGCGACCCCCGACCTCCCGTGGCTCGTCGCGCTCTTCGTCCTGCTGGGCATCCCTTCCGGCGGAGCGTCGGTCAGCGTCAACGCGTACATCCAGACGCACATCCCCAACGAACTCAGGGGCCGTGTCTTCGCCCTCCTCCAGACGACCGTCACCGCCGCCATGCCGCTCGGCCCCGTCGTCGCCGGATGGCTCACCGCCTGGCGGAGCCCGGGCGCGGCGCTCACCCTGATGGGCACCCTCCTGTTCGCCGTGGGCGTCCCGCCCCTGATCAGCAAGCGAGTGTGGCAATGGCGATCGGGCAACTAGACAAGCCGGCGGCGCAGGCCTATCGGGCGTCCGCCCGTCAATGGCCCACCGGTGTCGCGGTCCTGACCACCCTCGACGGGGACGACCGCGCCCACGGCACCACCATCAACTCCCTCACCACCATCGCGCTCGACCCCGCGCTTCTGCTCGTATCGCTGCGTGCGACGAGCCGGTCCGTCACCCACATCCTCCGCACCCGCAGATTCGCCCTGTCCGTCCTGGCACACGACCAGGCGGAGGAGGCGCGCCACTACGCGACACCGAACCGGCCCCAGGGCGTCGCAAGCCCGCTCGCCGAACGGTCCCGGCCGGGCTCCCTCACCGGATGCGCCCTTCTGGACCGCGCCAGCGCCCACTTCGAGTGCACACTGGACAGCATCCAGACGATCGCCGACCACTGCCTGGTCATAGGCTCGGTCCTCGCCTGCTCGGCTCAGGACACGACACCGCTGGTCTTCTCCCAGGGCGTGTTCACCTCGCCGGGCACGACGGGAACCTCCTCCCTCCGGTGACCGTCGGTTCCCCGAGCCCCCTGCCCTGTCGGTGCCCCCCGCTACCCTCGAAGCATGGCCGGACGTTTCGATCCCCGACCCCTCAGCCGTACCGACCTGCGGGCCGGGCGGACGCCCGTGCCCGGTGGGCGCGGGGTGCGGGCGGGGGGCGGGGCCGAGCGGCGGGTGTGGCGGCCCGAGGGGCCGCTCGACCTGGGGCTCGTTCTCGGACCGCTGCGTCGGGGGCCCGGCGACCCGACGTTCCGCACCACCCCCGACGGCTCCGTCTGGCGGGCCACCCGGACGCCCGCCGGGCCCGCCACGCTCCGGGTGGCCGCCACCCCGGACGGGGTGGACGCCGAGGCGTGGGGGCCGGGGGCCGACTGGGTGCTGGACGGGCTGCCCGCGCTGCTCGGGGCCGAGGACGACCCCGGCGCCTTCGTCCCCCGCCACCGGCTCGTGCACGCCAGCCACCGCCGCCGCCCCGGCCTGCGCCTCACCCGCACCGGGCTGGTGCTGGAGTCGCTGATCCCGACCGTCCTGGAGCAGAAGGTCACCTCCGACGAGGCCTACCGCTCCTGGCGCCGACTGGTCAGCCGGCACGGCGAGCCGGCGCCCGGCCCGGCGGCCGGCCGGCCGGAGTTGTACGTGATGCCCTCCGCCCGGGCCTGGGCGCTGATCCCCTCCTGGGACTGGCACCGCGCCGGGGTCGATCCGAAGCGTTCCGACACCATCGTGCGGGCCGCCCGGGTGGCGGCCCGGCTGGAGGAGGCCGCCGCGATGGAGCTGCCGCAGGCGGCCGCCCGGCTGGAGGCCGTCCCCGGCATCGGCCCGTGGACCTCCGCCGAGACCCTCCAGCGCAGCAACGGCGCGCCCGACGCCGTCACCACCGGCGACCTGCACCTGCCCGGCATCATCGGCTACGCCCTGACGGGCGACCGGGACGCCGACGACGCGCAGATGCTGGAGCTCCTCGCCCCCTACGCCGGACAGCGCCACCGCGCGGCCCGCCTGATCCTCCTGGCGGGCCGCACCCCGCCCCGCCGCGCCCCCCGCATGTACCGCAGCGACATCAGCCGTATCTGAGACGCCGGACGGGACCGGACGCGGCTACCGCACCTCGACGAAGTCCTCCACCGCCCGGGCCCCCCGCTCGGCCGGTGCCCCGGCCGGGTGGCCCACGGCGACGGCGCCCATCGGCTCCCACTCCTCGGGCAGCGCCAGCACCTTGCGCACCACGTCGCGGCAGAACATGGTCGAGGACACCCACGCCGAGCCCAGCCGCTCCCCGGCCAGCGCGACCAGGAAGTTCTGCACGCCCGCACCCGCGGCGACCACGAACATCTCCCGCTCGGCCGCGTCCCGCCGGGCGTGCCCGTAGTCGTGGGCGCCGTCCATGACCATGCACGGCACCACCAGGTAGGGGGCGTTCCGCAGGACGTCCCCGCGCCGGACCCGCTTGGCGATGGACTCCTCGGACTTGCCGTCGCGCCGCAGGTCCGCGATCCACGCGTCCCGCATCGCGTCCAGCAGCTCCCGCCGTGCGCCCGCCGACTCCAGCAGGACGAACCGCCACGGCGTCGTGTGGTGCGGGGCCGGGGCCGTCAGGGCCGCCGCGACCGCGCGCCGCACCGCGCCCGGGTCGACCGGTTCGCCTGTGAAGGAGCGGACGGTGCGCCGCCGGGTGACGGCTTCGCGCACGGCCTCCGAGGTGCCCAGCCGGAACATGTCGTCGGCGGGTGTCCGGACGAGGTCGCGGGCGGAGGAGGTGCCGCCCACGACGTGTCCCAGTCCCCGGACGAGGGCCACCGGCAGGCCGGCGGCCTTGCCCTTGACGAGGTCGCCGGCGGCGGCGAGTTCGTCCGCCGTCGCCACTATCGTCGCGCTGAGCGGGTTGCCCCGGTCGTCGGTGGCGCCGCGCAGGTCGTCCAGGACCCGTACCCCGGCCGCGCCGATGGCGACGTCGGTGAGCCCGGCGCGCCAGGGCCGGCCGAAGGTGTCGGTGACGACCACGCCCACGTCGACGGAGAGCAGCGTCCGCAGTCCGTCGCGGAGGGCGGCCGCCGAGGCGTCGGGGTCCTCGGGCAGCAGCAGGACGGTGCCGGGTTCGGTGTTGGAGGCGTCGACGCCGGCCGCCGCCATGACCAGCCCCTGCCGGTTCTCGACGATCCGCAGCGTGCCCCGGCGCGCGACGACCCGTACGGTCTCGGCGTCGATGGCCTCCTCGCGGGAGTCGGCCCGTACGATCCGCCCCTCCGCCTTCGAGACGATCTTCGAGGTGACCAGCAGGACGTCGCCGTCGCGCAGGCCGGGCGCCGCGTCGGCGATCAGCCGGGCCAGGTCGTCGCCGGGCCGGACCTCGGGGATCCCGGGGAGGGCGCGCACCTCGTACGAGGGTGTGCTCACCGGGCCTGCCCGGCGAGTTCCAGCGCGGCGCGGGCCATGGCGGCGGTGGCGTCGGTGTCGGTCATCATCAGCGGCACGGCCCGGCAGGCGATCCCGGCGGCGGTGACCGCCTCGACGGCCTCGGCGTCCGAGGTGTCCACGAGCCAGCCGTCGAGGAGTCCGGCCCCGTAGTGCAGGGCGACGGCGGAGGCCGTGGACTCGACGCCGACGGCCGCGAGGACCTTGTCGGCCATGCCGCGCACGGGGGATCCGCCGACGATGGGGGAGAGGCCGACGACCGGGGCCGCGGCCTCGGCCACGGCCTCGCGGATGCCGGGGACGGCGAGGATGGTGCCGATGGAGACGACCGGGTTGGACGGCGGGAAGAGGATGACGTCGGCGGCCGCGATGGCCTCCAGCACGCCGGGGGCGGGCTTGGCCTGCTCGGCGCCGACGGGGACGACGGCCTCGGCGTCGAGGGAGGCGCGGAGCTTGACCCAGTACTCCTGGAAGTGGATGACGCGGCGTTCGCCCGTCTCGGGGTCGTTGACGGCGACGTGGGTCTCGACGCGGTCGTCGGACATGGGGAGCAGGCGGACGCCGGGTTGCCAGCGGTCGCACAGGGCCTCGGTGACGGCGCTGAGCGGGTAGCCGGCGTCGATCATCTGGGTGCGGACGATGTGGGTGGCGAAGTCGCGGTCGCCGAGGCCGAACCAGGAGGGGCCGACCCCGTACGCCGCGAGTTCTTCCTTGACGGTGAAGGACTCGTCGGTGCGGCCCCAGCCCTGGTCCTCGTTGATGCCACCGCCGAGGGTGTACATCACGGTGTCCAGGTCGGGGCACACCTTCAGCCCGAACAGGTGAATGTCGTCACCGGTGTTGCCGATGACGGTGATCTCCGCGTCGGGGACCGCCGACAGCAGTCCGCGGAGGAAACGGGCGCCGCCGATACCGCCGGCCAGAACAACAATGCGCATACGCGGCAGTCTGTCAGGCGGGTACGTGCTCCGGGTGGGCCGGGGAGCAGCTGTGCATCGGCATCTCGGTCAGGCCGGGGAAGTAGACGTGCAGGCTGACCGCTCCTTCGAGGGTGTCGTTGACGACCTCGTGGGCGTAGCCGGGGGCGAAGACGCGCTGGGCGCCGGGGCGGTGGGTGAGGCGGCCGCGGGGGGTGTGCTCGGTGAGCTCGCCGTCGAGGACGGTCAGGACTCCGGAGGAGGCGCCGTGGTCGTGGAGGCCGCTGCCCTGGCCGGGGACCCAGCTGAGCAGCCAGACCTCGTAGCCGGGGCCGGTGCGCAGGCGGTGGTACCAGCGGGTGGTGGCGTCGTAGCGGACCAGGTGCTCCCAGCTCGCGCGGTCCTCGGCGATGGAGCGGGCGAGGCCGACGAACTCGGCGACGGTGACCGGGTGTTCGCGGGCGGGCTGCAGGAGGTGCTGGACGGCCAGGATGTCGCCGGCGATCTGCAGGTCGCTCTCGACGGGAGCGGGAGCGGCGGCGGGCGCGGCGGCCTCGGTGCGGGGGGCGGTGACGGCAGGGGCGGTGACGGCGGGGGCGGCGACGGTGGAAGCGGGGGCGCTGTTCATCGTGGGGGGTCCTCGACGTGTGTCAGTCGTGCGGGGCGGTTGCTGTGGGGGATGGCTGGAGCTCAGGGGAGCCGGGGCTCCGGGGGCATCAACAGCTGCAACAGCAACAGCGAACCTGGGCAGCGCACAGGAACCCACGAATGGGGGTCCGGGTGGTGGCTGCGGGCGCTGACATGAGGACAAGGAGACCGGGCGGAGGGCCTGACTGTCAACCCAATGTCCGGTTTAGTCGGAAACTTTCACCTCATCCGGTTACTGTCCGCGGAGAAAGGTTTGTGCAGTCCCGGCCAGGGCATGTGCCGGTCCACGCGTGCCTGCGGGCACCGCTCTCAAACCTGTCGACGCCAAGTCGTGACCGGAATGTGATCCGCGCCGCATCTTCGGCTGGATTGCAACCCCTCCACGGAGTGACGCGTCGCCCAGGAGGGAGGGCGTCACCCGCCGGACGCCGGTGCCTTCTGTCACGATTTTTGGCGATATGAACACTTTCTGTATAGGCTTGGTTCCGCAGAGTGAATAAGGGGCCCAATAGCAGATCTCGGCTTGACTGGGCAGAAGACACACACTTGTAATTTCACTCGTGTCGTTACCCGGCGATCGGTAACGGCAACACCACGGGGACGCACAGACAGAGCGAGGGGCGCACATGACCGAGCTGTTTCAGGAACTGCTGGTCGAGGAGGCGGACGAGGAGCTCGGATGGCAGGAGCGCGCACTGTGCGCCCAGACCGACCCCGAGTCCTTCTTTCCCGAGAAGGGCGGCTCCACCCGCGAAGCCAAGAAGGTCTGCCTCGCCTGCGAGGTCCGTTCCGAATGCCTTGAGTACGCCCTCGCCAACGACGAGCGATTCGGCATCTGGGGCGGCCTCTCCGAAAGAGAACGCCGCCGCCTGAAGAAGGCAGCGGTCTGACCCGCCGCACAGCCCGCCACGACCCCCGGTCAACCGCGCTCCACCGAGCGCCGCACACCACCGCAGACAGAGCGAACGGTCCGCCTCCCGCACCTTCCCCGCAGGAGGCGGACCGTCGCGTTCAGGGCCTTCTCCGCAGGAGGCGGACCCGCCCCTTCCCAGCCGTTAGTGTGGGGCGCTGTCCAGCAGCCTCCGGGGGCACCCCACCCCCGGATCCCCAGGCCGGAGGGCCCGTACCGCGATGTCCCCGCACAGCAACTCGCCGGTCTCCCACCAGGCGGCCGCCACCCCCGAGTTCCCCCGGCACGTCGTCACCGCAGTCCTCGTCGCCCACGACGGAGCCCGCTGGCTGCCCCAGACCCTCGCCGGACTCCTCGCCCAGGAGCGCCCCGCGCAGGCCCACGTCGCCGCCGACACCGGCAGCTCCGACGCCTCCGCCCGACTCCTCGCCGAGGCCCTCGGCGACGAGCACGTCCTGCACCTCGCCCGCCGCACCGGATTCGGCGCCGCCGTCGACGAGGCCGCCCGCACCGCCGGCACCCTCACCCCCGACGACCTCCCCTACCTCAAGCGCCCCAGCGGCTGGGACCCCGTCAGCCGCACCTGGCGCGACGACACCTACGACCTCCCCGACCTCCCCCACGGCGAACCCGTCCAGTGGCTCTGGCTCCTCCACGACGACAGCGCCCCCGAACCCGACGCCCTCACCGAACTCCTGCGCGTCGCCGACGGCAACCCCGAAGCCGCCGTCATCGGCCCCAAGCTCCGCGGCTGGTACGACACCAAGCAGCTCCTCGAAGCCGGCGTCACCATCGCCCGCGGCGGCCGCCGCTGGACCGGCCTCGACCGCCGCGAACAGGACCAGGGCCAGCACGACCAGGTCCGCCCCGTCCTCGCCGTCTCCACCGCCGGCATGCTCGTGCGCCGCGACGTCTACGACGCCCTCGGCGGCTTCGACCGCCGCCTGCCCCTCATGCGCGACGACGTCGACCTCTGCTGGCGCGCCCACAGCGCCGGCCACACCGTCCTCGTCGCCCCCGACGCCGTCCTGCGCCACGCCGAAGCCGCCTCCCGCGAACGCCGCACCGTCGACTGCGCCGGCCGCTCCTCCGTCGACCCCCACCGCGTCGACAAGGCCGGCGCCGTCCACACCCTGCTGGCCAACACCCCCGGCCGCGCCCTGCCCTACGTCCTCCTGCGCCTGGTCCTCGGCACCCTCCTGCGCACCCTCGGCTACCTCGTCGGCAAGGCCCCCGGCCAGGCCGCCGCCGAGTTCACCGGCCTGCTCGCCACCCTGCTGCGCCCCGGCCGCCTCCTCGCCGCCCGCAAGGCCCGCAGCCGCCCCGCCGTCCCCGCCGCCGAACTGCGCCCCCTCTTCCCCCCGCCCGGCGCCACCCTCCGCGCGAGCGCCGAACAGCTCGCCGCCTACCTCGGCTCCGGCCAGGGCGCCGAGACCGCCCCCACCGGCCGGCACGGCGGAGCCGTCGAATCCGGACCCGGCGGCGACGACGCCGACTACCTGGAGATCGAACGGTCCTCCCGGCTGGGGCGCATCGCCCGCAAGCCCGCCCCCGTCCTCTTCGCCCTGCTCCTGCTGGTCTCCCTCGCCGCCTGCCGCGCCCTGATCGGCGGCGGCAGCCTCATGGGCGGCGCCCTGCTCCCCGCCCCCGCGAGCGCCCTCGACCTGTGGCACCGCTACACCACCGACTGGCAGCCCGCCGGCACCGGCACCACCGCCGGGGCGCCCCCCTACCTCGCCGTCCTGGCCGCCGTCTCCGCCCTGCTGTTCGGCTCCACCAAGGCCGCGCTGACCCTCCTGCTCGTCTGCTCGGTCCCGCTCGCCGGCCTCACCGCCTACTTCGCCTCCCGCCCCCTGGTCGAGTCCCGGCTGCTGCGCGCCTGGGCCGCCGTCGCCTACGCCTTCCTGCCCGCCGTCACCGGAGCCCTCGCCGGCGGCCGCCTGGGCACGGCCGTCCTCGCGGTCCTGCTGCCCCTCCTCGCCCGCTCCGCCGTCGCCGCCTCCGGCCTCGCCGACCGCGACACCCCCGGCACCTGGCGCGCGACGTGGACGTACACCCTGCTGCTGAGCCTGGCCACCGCCTTCACCCCGGTCGTCTGGCCGCTCGCCGCCGCCCTCGGCGCCGTCGCGCTCCTGGTGCGGCGCGCCCGCTGGAAGACGTACGCCCCCCGGCTGCTCGCCGCCCTCGCCGTCCCCGTCCTCGTGCTCGCGCCCTGGTCCCTGAGCCTGTTCACCCACCCCGGCCGCCTCCTGCACGAGGCCGGACTCCCCTACGGCAGCGGCTCCGCCACCCCCCTCGGCCTGCTCACCGCCGACCCCGGCGGCCCCGGCACCGGCAGCGGGCTCCTCCTCGCCGGCACCCTGCTCGCCGCCCTCGCCGCCCTGCTGCGCGCCGACCGCCGCCCGGCCATCGCCACCGCGTGGACCGCCGCCCTCGCCGGGCTGCTCCTCGCCGTGCTGCTGAACCGCACCGCCTGGGCCGGCCCCGCCGGCCTGCTGTACGGGCTCGGGCTGATCGCCGCCGCCGTGCTCGGCGCCGACGGCGCCAAGGAGCGGGTCGCCGCCCGCAGCTTCGGCTGGCGCCAGCCGCTGGCCGCCCTCATCGCCGTCGCCGCGGCCGCCGGCCCGCTGCTCGCGGCGGCCGTCTGGACGGTCGCCGGCGCCGACGGACCGCTGCGCCGCCACGACCCCGTACAGGTCCCCGCGTTCGTCGCCGCCCAGTCCGACGACAGCAACCGCACCCGCACCCTCGTCCTCGGCGGCGACTCGCCCGCCACCGTCTCCTACACCCTGGTCCGCGGAGGCGGCGTCGGCCTCGGCGACGCCGAGGTCCTCGCGGAGGCCGGCGCCCAGCCGCGCCTCGCCCAGGCGGTCTCCAGCCTGGTCTCCGGCTCCGGCGCCGACCAGTCCGAACAGCTCGGCGCCTTCGCCGTGCGCTACGTGATGATGCCGCCCGGCGGTCCCACCGCCCTGCGGCAGGTCCTCGACGGCACCCCCGGCCTCAAGCAGCACCACCAGGACGACGGCACCGCCGTCTGGGAGGTCCAGCGGCTCCCCGCCCGCGTCGCGATCGTCCCCGCCAGGCGGGGCCAGGCCCCCGTCGCCGTCGACGCCGGCCCCGTCGAGGCCCACGCGAAGCTCCCGGCCGGCGAGGCGGGCCGCACCCTGCGCCTCGCCGACCGCGCCGACCCGGGCTGGAAGGCCACCCTCGACGGCAAGCCCCTCACCCCCGTCACCCTCGACGGCTGGGCGCAGGGCTTCGAGCTGCCGCCGGGCGGCGGCCGCCTCGACCTGGTCCACCAGGACTCCGCCGCCCGCGACGCCTGGCACTGGGCGCAGGGCCTGCTCGCCCTGGTGCTGCTGGTGATGGCCCTGCCCGGCCGGCGCGCCCGCCTCGACGACGACCTGCCCGAGGAGCCCGCCGCCGGCTCCGGCACGGCGGACGGCGACAGCGGCCAGGGCCGCCGCGCCCGCCGCCGGGGCACGTCCGCCGACGGGACCGAGCCGGCCGCGGCGCAGGCGGTGGCCGACCCGTACGCGCAGATCCCCGCGCAGCAGGTGTACGGGGAGGAGTCGTACGCGTACCAGGAGCCCTACGCCTACGAACCCGCGTACGAGACGCCGTACGAAGCCGGGTACGAACCGGGGTACGGCCCCGGCCACGACCACCCGGAGAACGGCCCGGCCCCCTACCAGCAGCAGCCGCAGCAGTACCCGCAGTACCCGGACTACGGCGGCACCTACGCCCAGCCCGGGCAGCAGCCCGTCTTCCCGCACCAGCAGCAGCCCCACCCGTACGAGTACGAGCCCCAGCAGTACGACACCTACGGACAGCACCACCCGCGTCCGGACGGGAGCCCCCAGCCGTGAAGCAGCGCGCCCCCCTGACGCTCGCGGCCGTGACGGCGGCTCTCGCCGCCTCCTGCGGCCTGGCCTTCCTCACCGCCCCCGCCGCGGCCCCGGCCGCCGGTGCCCGCGGCGCGGCCGCCGCCCGGATGCCGGTGGAGCGGTCCGTGCTCGTCTGCCCGGCCCCCAGTTCCTCGGACATCGCCGACACCACCTACACCTCCCTGAGCCCGGCCACCCCGGGCCCGGCCGCAGGCAAGGGCGCGGCCCGGCTGGCCACCACGGAGGGCAAGGCGGTCCTGGAGCCCAAGGAGCCCGGCAAGCCGGTCGCCGCCACCGTCTCCGGCGCGGAGGCGCCCGCGCTGACGGGCACCGCCCAGGGCGCCCTCGCCCCCGGCTGGACCGCCCAGCAGACCACCAAGGTCGCGGTCGGCCAGGCACGCGGCCTGCTCGGGCTGGCCTGCACCGCGCCCGGCACCGACTTCTGGTTCCCCGGCGTCAGCACCGCCAAGGGCCGCCAGGACTACGTGCACCTCACCAACCCCGACGACACCGTCGCCGAGGTGGACATCAAGCTGTACGGCCCCGACGGCCTGCTCAAGCCCAAGCCGGGCACCCCCGACCTGGTCACCGAGGTGAAGCCGCACTCCACCACCAAGGTGTGGCTGGCCACCCTCGCCGCCGACGCCCAGCTCCCGGACGTCACCGCGCACGTGACGACCCGTTCCGGCCGGGTCGGGGCCTCCACGCAGATCGCCGAGGACGGGGTCGGCTCCGACTGGCTGCCCGCCTCGGACGGCCCGGCGCCCTCCCTGGTCCTGCCCGGTATCCCCGCCGACGCCACCTCGGTGCGGCTGGTGGCGTTCGCACCGGGCGAGGACGACGCAGACCTGTCGCTGAAGCTGTCCGGCCCGAGCGGCTCCATCAGCCCGGCCGGCAAGGAGCAGCTGCACGTCAAGGCCGGTATGACGGCCTCCCTGGACCTGGGCGACCTCACCCGCGGCGAGGCCGGCTCCCTGTTCCTGGCCCCCGCCGACCCGAAGAAGCCCGTCCCGGTGGTGGCCGCGCTGCGGGTGGTCCGCGGCACCGGCGCCAAGCAGGAGGTGGCCTTCATCCCGGCGAGCCCGCCGGCCGGCGAGCGGGCCACCGTCGCCGACAACCGCCTCGACGACAAGGCCACCACCCTGACGCTCACCGCCTCCGGCGCCGACGCCAAGGTCCGCGTCACCGCCTCCCCGGGTACCGAGGGCGGCACCCCGGCCGTCCAGGAACTCACCCTCAAGGCGGGCACCACCCGCGCGGTGACCCCGCCGCCGGCCCCGGCGGGCGGCAAGGGCCCGTACGCGCTGACCGTCGAGACCCTCTCCGGCGGGCCCGTCCACGCGGCCCGCACGCTGGCCCTGCCGACGGACGGGATCCCGATGTTCACCGTGCAGACCTTCGCGGACGACCGCTCCCGGGTCTCCGTCCCCCGCGCCGTCGAGGACCCGTCGATCCTGGTCCGCTGACGCCGTGACCGCCCCGGTGCGGCGGGCTCAGTCCTGCCCGTACCGGGGGTCGACCGTCTCCGGCGAGAGCCCCAGCAGCTCCGCCACCTGCTCCACGACGATCTCGTGCACCAGCAGCGCCCGCTCGTCGCGCGTCTTCGCCCGGATCTCCACCGGCCGCCGGAACACCACGATCCGGGCCGGCCGCCCGTCGCGGGCCTCCACCAGCCCGCCCAGCGGCACCGCCTCGTCGTTCCAGCCGCCGTCCGGTCCGCCCGGCGGCCCCGGTACGTCCGCGATCACGAACTCCACCTCGTCCAGCTGCGGCCAGCGCCGCTCCAGCCGTTCCACGGAATCCCGCACGAGGTCGCCGAACAGCTCCGCCCGGCTCGCCGACAGCGGCACCTGGGGCGGGGCCAGCGGCCCGCGCATCCCGCGGCCGTGGCGGTCGCGCCGCCGGGGCCGGGGCTCCTGGGGGGCCTGCGCGTCGGATGCGGGGCGGGGAGGAAGCGAACTGTCCGTCACCCCGGCAGGGTAGCTCCCGTGCGGCACCGCCCCACGGCCTCGATCCGGTCACGACCTGGTGTCGCGCCGGTGTCGCACCCCGGACGATCCGGCCGGGATCACGCACCATTACGGACTCGCTGCCCCTGTTCGTCACCGCCCGCCGGAGACGACACGGGGGAGTGGCCGGGGGGCGAGTCGTCGCGGCCCGGTCAAGAGTGCGGTACCGTCCAACGTCGTGAGCCTTGTACGTCGCTGTTCGCGCACCGCGTGCGGCCGCCCTGCCGTCGCCACACTGACGTACGTCTACGCCGACTCGACCGCAGTTCTCGGCCCGCTCGCCACCTACGCCGAACCCCACTGCTATGACCTGTGCGCCGAGCACTCCGAGCGCCTGACCGCCCCGCGCGGCTGGGAGGTCGTCCGCCTGTCGGACGGCTCCGGCCCGTCCGCGCGCACCGGCGACGACCTCGAAGCCTTGGCCAATGCCGTCCGTGAGGCGGCCCGTCCGCCCGAGCGCGCCGCCGAGGCCGGAGGCTCCGCGGGGAGCGCGCCGACATCGGGCGAGACGCGTCGCGGACACCTGCGCGTCCTGCGTTCGCCCGACTCCTGACACTCGGATCGTCTGAAAAGCCACTGTCCGTACAAGGTAGGTTTGCCCCACCGCACGGAATTCCTCAGGAGGGCAGGCAGTGGCCGCAGATCTTTCGAACATCGTCAAGGCCTACGACGTACGCGGCGTCGTACCGGACGAGTGGGACGAGCCGCTGGCCGAACTGTTCGGTGCGGCGTTCGTCCAGGTCACCGGTGCGAGCGCGATCGTCGTCGGCCACGACATGCGGCCCTCCTCGCCCGCCCTGTCGGCCGCCTTCGCCCGCGGCGCGGCCGCCCGCGGCGTCGACGTCACCCTCATCGGGCTCTGCTCCACCGACCAGCTGTACTACGCCTCCGGCAAGCTGGACCTGCCCGGCGCGATGTTCACGGCCTCCCACAACCCGGCCCAGTACAACGGCATCAAGCTCTGCCGCGCCGGCGCCGCCCCGGTCGGCCAGGACACCGGCCTCGCCACCATCCGCGAGCTCGCCGAGAAGTGGACCGACGAGGGCGCCCCCGAGATCCCCGCGGGCACCGTCCCCGGCACGATCACCGAGCAGGACACCCTCGCCGGCTACGCCGAGCACCTGAAGTCCCTCGTGGACCTCGGCGCGATCCGCCCGCTGAAGGTCGTCGTCGACGCGGGCAACGGCATGGGCGGCCACACCGTCCCCACCGTCTTCGAAGGCCTGCCGCTGGACCTCGTCCCGATGTACTTCGAGCTGGACGGCACCTTCCCGAACCACGAGGCCAACCCCCTCGACCCGAAGAACATCGTCGACCTCCAGGCCCGCGTGAAGGCCGAGGGCGCCGACCTCGGCCTCGCCTTCGACGGCGACGCCGACCGCTGCTTCGTCGTCGACGAGCGCGGCGAGGGCGTCTCCCCGTCCGCCATCACCGCCCTGGTCGCGGACCGCGAGCTCGCCCGCAACGGCGGCACCGGCACGATCATCCACAACCTGATCACCTCCTGGTCGGTCCCGGAGGTCGTCCGCGAGAACGGCGGCACTTCCGTCCGCACCCGCGTCGGCCACTCCTTCATCAAGGCCGAGATGGCCGCCTCCGGCGCGATCTTCGGCGGCGAGCACTCCGCGCACTACTACTTCAAGGACTTCTGGAACGCGGACACCGGCATGCTCGCCGCGCTCCACGTCCTCGCCGCGCTCGGCGGCCAGGAGGGCCCGCTCTCCGAGCTGGTCTCCTCCTACGACCGCTACGTCGGCTCCGGCGAGATCAACTCCACCGTCGCCGACCAGGCCGCCCGCACCGCCGAGGTCAAGGCCGCCTACACCGGCCGGGACGGCGTCACCTTCGACGACCTGGACGGCCTCACGGTCTCCGCCGCCGACTGGTGGTTCAACCTCCGCCCCTCGAACACCGAGCCGCTCCTGCGCCTCAACGTCGAGGCCCGCGACGAGGCCACCCTCGCCAAGATCCGCGACGAGGTCCTGGCGCTGGTCCGCGCGTAAGCTCCGCCGGTACGCCGCCCGGGCACATGCAGCCCGGGCGGCAAAATCCAGCCCCGCCGGCGTTTGAGGCGCGGGGGCGCGGGGGCAGAGCCCCCGGAACGGCGCCGCACCGGCTTCCCGGGCGGCACCGACACCGGTCGGGCGGCCCCCCGCACCCGCCGAGCCGCACGCCCAGTGACTCGGCGGTACGCTGACCACGCCCAACCCGCGACAAGCGATCCGCACCCCCGAAGGGACACCGCCCCATGCCGCTCGAAGCCGGCCTGCTCGAGATCCTCGCCTGCCCCGCCTGCCACGCCCCCTTCCAGGACAACTCGGCGGACGAGACCACCCCCGAGCTGATCTGCACCGGCCAGGACTGCGGCCTCGCGTACCCGGTCCGTGACGGCATCCCGGTCCTCCTCGTCGACGAGGCCCGCCGCCCCGCCTGACCCCGCCCGGCCGGCCCCGCCGCCGACCCCGCTCGACCAGCCTGGATCCGTCAACCCCGCCGGAGGCCCCCATGCTCGACGAGTCACTCCTCGACGCACCGGACGATCTCGCCCGTGCCGACCGCCGCGGCCTGCTCCGCGGCGCCGCCGAGGCCGGGGCCAGGGTGCGCACCGCGGCCCGGCACGCCACCGAGGCCGGCCTCGCGGACCTGCGCCCCGACGGCCGCCCCCGGGCGGTGCTCATCGCCGGCCCCGGCACCGCCGCCACCGGCGTCGCCGACCTCCTCGGCGCCCTCGCCGGAGCCTCCGCCCCGGTCACCCGCCTGCACCCCACCGGCGTCGCGCACGCCGCCGGGGCGCTGCGCTGGACCCTGCCCGGCTGGGCCGGCCCCGTGGACCTGCTGCTCATCGCCACCACCGACGGCACGGAGCCCGGCCTCGGCGTCCTCGCCGAACAGGCCTACCGGCGCGGCTGCACCGTCGTCGCCGTCGCCCCCGAGCGCTCCCCGCTCGGCGAGACCGTCGACGGCGCGCACGGGCTCCTCGTTCCGATGGCCAAGGCCCCGTACCAGGAGTACGACGAGTCGGCCGCCGCCGGACCCGGCGCCCTGTGGGCCCTGCTCACCCCGCTGCTCGTGCTCCTCGACAAGGTCGGGCTGATCGCGGCCGCCCCGGACACCCTCCAGCGCGTCGCCGACCGCCTCGACCGCACCGCCGAACGCTGCGGCCCGGCCATCGCCACGTACTCCAACCCGGCCAAGACCCTCGCCGCCGAGCTCGCCGACTCGCTCCCCCTCATCTGGAGCGAGGGCGCCGGCGCCGGACCGGCCGGCCGCCGCTTCGCCGCCACCCTCGCCGAACTCGCCGGCCGCCCCGCGCTCGCCGCCGACCTCCCCGAGGCCCTGCCCGCGCACGGGGTCCTGCTCTCCGGGGCCTTCGCCGCCGGGGCCGACCCCGACGACTTCTTCCGCGACCGCGTCGAGGAGCCCCAGGCCCTGCGCGCCCGCGTCGTACTGCTGCGCGACCGGCCCACCGGCGGACTCACCGCCGCACCGGCCGCGCGCGAGCTCGCCCTCAGCCACGACACGGCCGTCAGCGAGCTCGAACCGGAGGAGGGCGGGGAGCTGGAACAGCTCGCCGAACTCCTCGCCGTCACGGACTTCGCCACCGCCTACCTGGCGCTGGCGGGCCGGGGCCACAGCTGAGGCACCCACCCGTGCCCGCACCGCACCAGAAGATCCAGGAAGACGACGATGGACCGCCTGACGAACACGATCCGCCCCTACGCGTGGGGTTCCACCACCGCGATCCCGGCCCTCCTCGGGGTCGAGCCCACCGGTGAACCCCAGGCCGAGATGTGGATGGGCGCCCACCCCGGCGCCCCCTCCCGCCTCGACCGCGGAGCCGGCGAGACCACCCTGTCGGCCGTCGTCGCCGCCGACCCCGAGGGCGAGCTCGGGGCCGCGGCCGTCGCCAGGTTCGGCCCCGCCCTGCCGTTCCTCCTCAAGGTCCTCGCGGCCGGCGCCCCCCTCTCCCTCCAGGTGCACCCCGACCTCGCCCAGGCGAAGGCCGGCTTCGCGGACGAGGAGCGCCGCGGGGTCCCGATCGACGCGGGCCACCGCAACTACAAGGACGCCAACCACAAGCCCGAACTGATCTGCGCCCTCACCCCCTTCGACGGCCTGTGCGGCTTCCGCCCGCCCACCGAGGCCGCCGACCTCCTCGAAGGCCTCGGCGTCGACTCCCTGAAGCCGTACGTCGACCTGCTGCGCGCCCACCCCGAGGACGCGGCCCTGCGCGAGGTCCTCACCGCCGTCCTCACCGCCGACCGGGCGGAGATGGCCCGCACCGTCGCCGAGACCGCGGCCGCCGCCGCGCGCCTGGGCGGCCCGTACGCCCCGTACGCGGGCCTCGTCCACGACTACCCGGGCGACCCGGGAGTGATCGCGGCCCTGCTCCTGCACCACGTCCGGCTCCAGCCCGGCGAGGCCATGTTCCTCGGCGCCGGCATCCCGCACGCCTACCTCGACGGCCTCGGCGTCGAACTCATGGCCAACTCGGACAACGTGCTGCGCTGCGGGCTCACCCCCAAGCACGTCGACGTCCCCGAGCTGCTGAAGGTGGTCGTCTTCGAGCCCAACGCCCCCGGCATCCTGCGCCCGGAGGGCGACGGCGAGGAGGTCTACGAGACCCCCGTCGACGAGTTCCGCCTCTCCCGCTTCGCCCTGGCCCCCGGCGGCGCGCCCCGCACCCTCCCGGACACGACCCCGCAGATCCTGCTGTGCACCGCCGGGCAGTGCACGGCGCGTTCGGCGCGGGCCGGCGAACTGGCCCTCGTACCCGGCGAGTCGGTATTCGTCCCCGCGGGCGAAAAGGTCGAACTGTCCGGAACCGGCACGGTTTTCCGTGCCACCGTGGTCCTCTGACGTGACGTCGGCCGCACGGGCAGCTGCAACAATGTGCGGCCGTAGCCAGTGGCCAGGAAAGGACATCCAGCACCCATGAGCGCGTCGGGCGGCACCAAGGCGATCGTGGCGGCACTCGCCGCCAACCTGGCCATCGCTGTGGCCAAGTTCGTGGCATTCCTCTTCAGCGGCTCCTCGTCGATGCTCGCGGAGAGCGTCCACTCGGTCGCCGACTCCGGCAACCAGGGCCTGCTCCTCCTCGGCGGCAAGAAGGCCCAGCGCGAGGCCACTCCGCAGCACCCCTTCGGGTACGGGCGCGAGCGCTACATCTACGCCTTCCTCGTCTCCATCGTCCTGTTCACCGTCGGTGGCATGTTCGCCATCTACGAGGGCTACGAGAAGATCCACGACCCGCACCCCATCGAGTCCTGGTACTGGCCCGTCGGCGTCCTCGTCTTCGCGGTCGTCGCGGAGGGCTTCTCCTTCCGCACGGCGATCAAGGAGTCCAACGAGACCCGCGGCAGCCAGTCCTGGGGCCAGTTCATCAAGAGCGCCAAGGCCCCCGAGCTGCCCGTGGTCCTGCTGGAGGACCTCGGCGCCCTCGTCGGCCTCGTCCTCGCCCTGCTCGGCGTCGGCCTCGCCCTGATCACCGGCGACGGCGTGTGGGACGGCGTCGGCACCCTCTGCATCGGCACCCTGCTGATCGCCATCGCCGTCATCCTCGCCCTGGAGACCAAGTCCCTGCTGCTGGGCGAGTCCGCCGGCACCGCCGAGGTCGAGAAGATCAAGGCCGCGCTCGTCGACGGGGACACCGTCACCGGCGTCATCCACATGCGCACCCTGCACCTCGGCCCCGAGGAGCTCCTGGTCGCCGCCAAGATCGCCGTCCAGCACGACGACACCGCGACCGAGGTGGCCAACGCCATCAACGCCGCCGAGGCCCGCATCCGCGCGTCCGTCCCGATCGCCCGCGTGATCTACCTGGAGCCGGACATCTACAACCCCGAGGCCGCCAAGGCCGACGGCCGCTGACCCGCCCGGCGAACCCGCCGGTCCGCTCGCACCGGACGCACGAAGGCCCCCGCGGCTCACCTGAGCCGCGGGGGCCTTCGCCTGCCGGGAAGGGGGAAGGGAACGCTAGGACCGGGCGTCGGCTGCCGCCGCCGCGACCGGCTCGGACACCGGCGCCTCCGCGGCGACGGCGGCGGAGGCGGCCCGCCTGCGCGCCCGCAGGGACACGAACGCCAGCACCGCGCCGGCCACCAGCACCAGCCCGCCGGCCGCCTGCCCCCACACGGCCAGCTTCGCCATCGGGTACATCACGACCTTGGCGGAGACGTTCTCCGCCGGGACCGGCCCGTTGTTCGCGTACTGCGAGCCGTCCGAGTTCATCCGGTTGTCGGCCATCAGGAACACCGACCCCTCGGGCACCTTCACGTCGAAGGCCACCGCCGAAGGGTTCTTCCACTGCTCCAGGTACGGCTCGTCCAGGGGGTCACCGTTGAGCACCAGCCGGTACTGGCCGCTGGTCTTGCTGCTCGGCCGGTACCGGACCCGGTCCCCGCCCACCGCGATGACCCGGTTCATCTGCGTCTTCTGCAGGGACCACGGAACGGAGGCGAGGACGACGTCCCCCCGGCGCAGCGTCCCCGGGTCCACCGGCTCCAGGTAGATGCTCTCCCCGTCGGTGTAGGTCGGGGCCATCTGCCAGCCGGCCGCCCTGCCCTCCGAGTAGCGCGCCGGAGGGTTCACGGCCTTCGCCACCGTCACCCCTCCCAGGATGACCGTTCCGAGCACCAGCAGGACGATCGCCGCGATCCCGCGCCTGCGTCCTGGCCTGTGTGTCATTTCGTCCCTTCCGATGTACCTGCCCTGCATCGTAGGTCGACGGCGACGCGCCGAACGCCGCCGGGGGCCCGGTGCACCAAGTCCGTACATACCGATTCGGACACTGCCCGCAGGCCGCCGGGCCCCGCACCACGGAGGTACGGGGCCCGGCGGACGGAACGCGGCGGGGAGGGCGGCTACCGGATCTCGCGCAGCAGCTCCAGGACGGCCGGCCCGTCGGGCGCCGACCCCAGCCGGTCCCGGAAACCGCCGTCCATCAGCTTGCGCGACAGCAGGGCCAGGATCCTCAGGTGCTCGTCACCGGCCGCCGCCTCCGGCACCGCGATCATGAAGACCAGACGGGCCTTCGTACCGTCCAGCGCACCCCACTCGATGCCCTCGCCCGACCGGGCGAAGCCCACCGTGGGACGGGAGACCGCGTCCGTCTTGGCGTGCGGTATGGCGATCGACTCGCCGAGCCCGGTCGTGCCCTGCGCCTCCCGGGCGAGCGCGACCCGCACCAGCTCCGCCACGTCGCGGACGTTGCCGGTGGCGGCGAGCATCTCGGCCATCTCCCGGATGGCCTCCTCCTTGGTGCCGGCCGCCAGCTCCGTCCTGACGGTCCGCTCCGTCAGATAGCCGGACAGCACCTCCGCCTGCCCGGCGGGCGCCGCCTGGGCGGCCGCTGCGGCGGCCGGTGCGGCGGCGGATGCCACGGCCGTACCACCCGCACCGGCCCCCACCCCGGCGAGCACCGGCTCGGGCACCGCCCCGGCGGCCGGGGCCCCGGCCCGGCCGGCCCCGCGGCCCTTGAGCTCGATCAGCGCGTTGGTGGTCAGCGCGGTCACCACCGTGCCGACGGCGATCGCCACGAAGAACATCGCCACACCGCTGATCGCGCCGAACAGCGAGACCACCGGACCGCCGTGCGGCACCGAGTTCCCGACCCCCGCCACACCGGCCACCGCACCGGCCACCGCGCCGCCCAGCATGTTCGCCGGGATGACCTGCGCCGGCCGCGCCGCGGCGAAGGGGATCGCCCCCTCCGAGATGCCGAAGAAGCCCATGAACAGGGCCGCCATCCCGGCCTCCCGCTCCTGGTCGGTGTAGATCCTGCGGCGCAGCAGCGTCGCCAGGCCCTGGCCGAGCGGCATGACCGGGATCGCGGCGGCGGCCATGCCCATGACCGCGTTGTTGGTGCCGATGAGGCCCACGGCCACCAGGAAGGCCGTCTTGTTGACCGGTCCGCCCATGTCGAAGGCGATCATCAGACCGATCAGGGCGCCGAGGACGACGGCGCTGGAGCCGGTCATCCCGTTCAGCCAGTCGGTCAGGTGCGTGAACAGCCAGGAGATCGGCTGACCGATGACGTAGATGTAGAACAGCCCGAGCGCCAGCGTCGACACGATCGGGATCACGATGATCGGCATGATCGGCTGGACGAACCGGGGGACCTTGACCTTCTTGATCCACACGACCAGGTAGCCGGCCAGGAAACCGGTGGCGATGGCGCCCAGGAAGCCCGCGTTGGCGTCCGCCCCGTAGACGTTCACGGCGTCGGCGGCCAGGAACCCGCCGATCATGCCCGGCACCAGCGCGGGCCGGTCGCCGAGCGCGTGGGCGATGTAGCCGGAGAAGATCGGCAGCATCAGCTTGAAGCCGAGGCCGCCCAGCTGGTTGACGTAGAACCAGAACGAGTCCTTGTCGAACTCGATGCCCTTGGGCGTCGTGTGCCCGCCCAGCGCGATCGAGACGGCGAGCAGCAGACCGCCCACGACCACGAACGGGATCATGTGGGAGACGCCGTTCATCAGCGCCTTGTAGGCGGCGCTGCGCTCCCGGCCCCCGCCCCGGGCCGCCACGGCCGTGCCTTCCTGCACCGGCGCCGTCCCCACCCGCTCGATCAGCTCCTTCGGGCGGTGGATCCCGTCCGCGACGCCCGTGGACAGGACCCGCTTGCCGGCGAACCGCGCCCGGTCGACCTCCTTGTCGGCGGCGATGATGATCCCGTCCGCCTCTCTGACATCGTTGTCAGAGAGCACGTTCTCCGCCCCGATGGAGCCCTGCGTCTCCACCTTCATGTCCACGCCGAGCTCGGCGGCGGCCTGCTGGAGCTTCTCCGCGGCCATGTAGGTGTGGGCGATCCCCGTGGGGCACGCGGTGACGGCGAGCAGCTTCAGCCGCTTCGCGCCGTCCGCGCCCCCGCCACCGGGAGGGCCGGCCGTAGTACTCACGTGGAATCTCCTTCGCGCCAGGGGTCGATCCAACGGCATCCTCCCCCACACGAGGAGTGGATCAAAAGTCCGAAAGGCCCCGAACACTCCGCCGGACGGCCCGAAAACGCGACCTGACTTCTCCTCCGGCGGGCTGGGGGCCGCTCCGCCGATCGGTGTAGATTCGTCATCAGTGTCAGGCGTCGCTGCTGATGGCAGTCGGGCGGTCCTCCAGACCGGCCGAGGGGAGAGAGGGCCCCGCGACGGACTGTGCTCGGCGCACCGGCCCGCCCGTGCGCGGCTCAGCCGTACCCACCTCTCACCCATGAGGAGCAGCACCCATGGACTTCAAGGTCGCCGACCTTTCCCTTGCCGCCTTCGGCCGCAAGGAGATCACCCTGGCCGAGCACGAGATGCCGGGTCTGATGTCGATCCGCCGGGAGTACGCCGAGGCGCAGCCGCTGGCCGGCGCCCGCATCACCGGCTCCCTGCACATGACCGTGCAGACCGCCGTCCTGATCGAGACCCTCGTCGCCCTCGGCGCCGACGTCCGCTGGGCCTCCTGCAACATCTTCTCCACCCAGGACCACGCGGCCGCCGCCATCGCCGTCGGCCCGAACGGCACCCCGGAGAACCCGCAGGGCGTCCCGGTCTTCGCCTGGAAGGGCGAGACGCTGGAGGAGTACTGGTGGTGCACGGAGCAGGCGCTGACCTGGCCGAACACCCCCACCGGCGGCCCGAACATGATCCTCGACGACGGCGGTGACGCCACCCTCCTCGTCCACAAGGGCGTCGAGTTCGAGAAGGCCGGCGCGGCCCCGGACCCGTCCACGGCGGACTCCGAGGAGTACGGCCACATCCTGACCCTCCTCAACCGCACCCTCGGCGAGACCCCGCAGAAGTGGACCCAGCTCGCGTCCGAGATCCGCGGTGTGACGGAGGAGACCACGACCGGTGTCCACCGTCTCTACGAGATGATGGCCTCGGGTGACCTCCTGTTCCCCGCGATCAACGTGAACGACGCGGTGACGAAGTCGAAGTTCGACAACAAGTACGGCTGCCGCCACTCGCTGATCGACGGCATCAACCGTGCCACGGACGTGCTGATCGGCGGCAAGGTCGCGGTCGTCTGCGGTTACGGCGACGTGGGCAAGGGCTGCGCGGAGTCGCTGCGCGGTCAGGGCGCGCGGGTGATCGTCACGGAGATCGACCCGATCTGCGCGCTGCAGGCGGCGATGGACGGTTACCAGGTGGCCACGCTGGACGACGTCGTGGAGATCGCGGACATCTTCGTGACGACGACGGGCAACAAGGACATCATCATGGCCGCGGACATGGCCAAGATGAAGCACCAGGCGATCGTGGGCAACATCGGCCACTTCGACAACGAGATCGACATGGCGGGTCTGGCCAAGATCGACGGGATCGTCAAGGACGAGGTCAAGCCGCAGGTCCACACCTGGACGTTCCCCGACGGCAAGGTCCTGATCGTGCTGTCCGAGGGCCGTCTGCTGAACCT